>CAYLSF010000054.1:0-3147 GCA_964385675.1 uncultured Saprospiraceae bacterium | reverse complement strand
ATCTATTATGGTTAATTCAATACCATCCTCTATAACATAAGCATAATTACCTGAAATAACTATGTCATCCAAATAATCACCAATATTTAAGGTAGCAATAGATATTGGTGCAGCAGGGTCACTAATATCTATTACAACTAAATCATAATTATCATCATCTAATACGTATGCATAATTACCAGAAATGGCAATATCTGATGGATAAGAATCAGAACTTAAATTTAAACTATTGTATATGGATGGTGCTGTAGGATTACTAATATCTACTACTTTTAAATCCTTACTATTTCCATCTACGATGTATGCATAATTATCTGAAATAGCAATATCTAATGGAAAAGAACCAAGACCCAAGCTAGTAGATATGGAAGGGGCAGCAGGGTCACTAATATCTATTACTTTTAAATCATCCGTATCAGGGTCTAGTACATAGGCATAGCTGCCAGATACAGCTATTCTATGTGGTCGTGATCCAAGGTTTAATTTACTCTCTTGTCTGATGCAGGAAAAGTCGGCTATAGCCTCATAGTCTTCTGATATATCATACATAGTTAATTGTTCAGAACCATTCTTTATTTCATTCCATTGACTGTTGTCATAATACCAAAAGGTGGAAGTCGTACTATCATAAACCATCAAACCCGTTGCAGGATTGCTGATGTTATTTCGGCTTGTGCTGTCCATTCTTGGTATTAAAACACCTTTATCTGTACTTGAAACGTCTAGCATAGCCGAAGCATCAGGATCTGTTCCATTTGTATTAATGGCAATTTGCGCGTTAGATAAGTAATAGGTAGTAAGTATTAGGTATGAAGTAAGAATTACTATACGAAATATTCTCTTGGAATATTTAACGATATTATTGGAAATTGGTCCTCGATAGCTATCGGGATGGAGCTTGGAATTTTCGGCTATGCCGTTTCTTATACTTTTCATGGCTTGTTATTTTTAGTTTTTGTGCACTGTGCTTTTGTTGATAAGCGATTGATGACACAATACTAAGCCGTTTTATTTCTGATAAAAAGGCAGAAATGTCTGTGAAAAGCGAACGAAAACGGGGTTACAACTACGAAAAGCGTGTTTTTTATTAAAAATCTAATTTTTGAGGATAGGAAATGGATTAAGAATGGTGAATGACCGAATATCCGTGATGGAAAAGCGGATAATGCAGATTTTAAGAATCTATCTTTAGAAACTCGCAACTCGCCTAAAGCAACTTATCCAATTCTTGTTTGGGGGTGATACCAAATTCTTTTTTATAAAGTGTTGAAAAATAATGTTGATCTTCAAATCCTAGTTGATAACTTAATTCGGAGACGGTTTTTATTTCTCCGCTTTTAAGTTTAGTTCGGGCGTGATGAAGTTTAATACCTCGTTGATATTTTTTAGGGGTTTGCCCCGTTAGGGTCTTCACGCGTTGTTGTAGCGATCTCGGGGTGATTAATAATTCATCAGCTAGATCATTGAGTTTAAATTGCGTATTACTTAAATTTTCTACAATTTTTTGCTCAATGGTTGCGAGCCATTTCATGTCATAAGCTGATATTTTTGGCGTTTCATCCTCCTTTTCTACGGTTGTTTGTAAACGCTGTTGTGTATTTTCAACCAAGTTATTGATTCGAGCCAGTAGTTCTTCTGCTAAAAATGGTTTTATCAAGTAATCATCTACGCCAATTCTTAGGGCATCTAATTTGACTTGTTGTCGCTTTTGTGCGGTCAACATCACCACGGGAATATGTCGAAATTCATCCGATGATTTTAGCTTTTGGAGTAAGGTCATTCCATCCATAACGGGCATCATGATGTCGGAAATGATCAGTTGGCAGTGAACAGTAGGCAGTTTAGAGTTGAATTGCCTACCTTCCACTGCTGACTGCCCACTGCTCCCCGTCAACAGTTCCAATGCTTCCTCTCCATTTTTTGCCAATACCACATTATATTTTTCAGATAATAATAGACTCATATAGGTTCTTAAATCGGCATTATCTTCTACGATAAGTAGGGTGGGGCGGTTACTTTTGAACTTTGGTGTAGGAATGCTGGGGGTATTGTCAATGGATTGAGGATTTGGTGTAAGTACGCTGATTTCAGCGGTGCTTGATGGTTCGGTGGCAATTGCCTCCACAAAAGGTAATTGTACATAAAACGTACTGCCTTGATTGATAGTGCTTTCTACCCACACTTTTCCGCCTTGCAATTCTGCTAATTCTTTGCAAAGCGATAAACCAATTCCTGTACCTTGATAATAATCCGTTCGTTTGACTTGATAAAATCGGTTAAAGACTTGCTGAAGGTCGGCTTCAGGAATACCGACTCCTGTATCTTGAACACTGATTTGGATGCTTTGAGCAATTTGCTGTATGAGTACCGTAATTGTACCACCGGAGGGGGTAAATTTTAAAGCATTACTGAGATAATTAGATACTATCATTTCCACTTTGGGACTATCTAATTGTAGTGTGGTGTTTTCTGGTATTTCATTGATGTAGTTTAATAGAACCCCTTTCAAATTTGCTGCTCCCTCATAGCTTGCTGCTATCTGTTTGGTTAATTGATATATATTGGTATCAATGGTTTCCACATCTGTTTTTTTAGCCCCTAATCGAGAAAGTTCCAATAATTCATTAATTCGTTTTAGTAATTTTTGTCCATTTTGCTGCATAAGCTGCATGTAGGTCTGATTTCGATTAGAGAGTTCTCGACTTTTTAAAATATTATCAATGGGGGAGATAATTAGGGTTAAAGGGGTACGGAGTTCGTGAGAAATATTAGCAAAAAACTGATTTTTTAGTTCGTCTAGTTCTCTCAATGCTTCTGCATCTTGTTTGATTTTATCTCTTTGAAGCATTAATTCTGTTTCATATTGTCGATTTTCATTTAAAATGGCATTTATCATGATAAAAATGATAACATAGAATCCATATTGAAAGTGGAAAATATTTTCATAACCTACTCCTAAAAAGACAATATGATATAAAATAAAATTTATGGTAAAAATAAACCAAAGCCGTTTTCCTGTTAGAAAAATGGGTAAAATACTTGTTAGAATTCCTAGAGCTGCTTCTAGCTGTTTGCCAGGAAGTAAAAAGTAAGAATGACCAAATATGTAGGCTTGATAGCATAACATTCCTGTTATGATAAGTAGGT
>CAYLSF010000053.1:0-14977 GCA_964385675.1 uncultured Saprospiraceae bacterium | reverse complement strand
AATATGAAGTTGTTTAATAGTTGACTTTAAAAATTATCAGAAAGATATGAAAATTAAAGCATTACTTATTTTGATGTTGTTGGCTTTTTGTGCTAAGGCACAACATTTTACCTATATTACAGATAGGGTTTTTCTACAACCTTATGATTTAATAGGGTACACATTTGTTCCCTATAAGTTAGAAATACCTGACAAGGAAGATCCTGATAATAACGAAATTCTAGAACTAGAAATTAATGATTATAAATTTAGTATTACTCCAAGTTATCTGTACATCAAAGGAGAGGATATTGAAGGAGAGTACAGTATTGTATCTATAAATACAACCGAATATGGCTACATTCTTTCTACGATGAATGCACAAGATCCATCAAAACAAGGGCATCTCAAATTAGTTTTAAATAAGAAAAAACAGGCTCAAGGTCTTATTTTTAAAAAATCAAGAAAATCTCTGGAATTGGTATTCCATATTACGGAAGTGGATGAAGCTACGGCACAAGCTGAAGCGGCGTATTTTACAAATATGGAAAATCCACCGATTACGTCTGATATTGTATTTGGTAGAAATATAGTTCCATTTATAGTGATAGGAGAAGAGCAAAGTAGATTGAGAATAGAAGATTCTATTTCTATAGAAATAAGAAGTGATACGGTACAAATTCAGAAGAAGAAGAAGGTGAAAACGAAAATCCAAGAGTTTATAAGATTTAAATATAGAGATAAAGATAAGTTTGGTGTAATGCAGGCTTTTACTGAAGACTATCCCATCAAAAAAATCAAAGAATTGCGTAATACAGAAGATGACGGTTCACCTTATGAATATTTAATTGAGTTTACGGTCCAAAATTTAAAATCGAAGAAGATACGATTGTATTTAAATCAAAAACGAGCCATTAGTATGATTGAAATTGGAGAGAATCAATTTTTAGTACAAGGGTATTAAATCGTATAATTACTAAAAACAATGAAGTATGAAATTATCAGAAAAGTAAACTAAATTTTTATTTTTGCATTAAGTTTGAAGCCAGAGGATAAGTATTGAAATCAATTTCTATCCTCTGGCTTTTACATTTACTTTATCTAACTATTTAATTGATTTTGAAAACTATCATTTTATAAAAAATTCAAAGTCAATCTTTACCAATTGAGTCTCAGATACAATTATCATGGCAACTGTTAAACTTTTTTCAGGACGTAATACAGAATATCTAGCCGACAAAATTGCTGACTTTTACGGTCAACCACTTGGAAATATTCAATTTAATGAATTTAGTGACGGTGAAATGCAACCTGTAATTAAAGAATCTGTAAGAGGTTCTTTTGTTTTTTTAATGCAATCTACTAATCCACCAAGTGATAATCTATTTGAATTATTATTGGTGATGGATGCAGCAAGAAGAGCATCTGCGGATTATATCACAGCGGTCATTCCTTACTTTGGGTATGCTCGTCAAGATAGAAAGGATAAACCTCGTGTTTCTATTGCTTCTAAAATGGTAGCGAATTTATTGGTATCAGCAGGAGCAAACCGAATTATGACGATGGATTTGCATGCAGGGCAAATTCAAGGCTTTTTTGATATTCCTGTGGATCACCTTCAAAGCGATGCGATTTTTATCCCTTATTTTGAGAAACATCAAGATATGTCTAATGTGATTTTTGCGTCTCCTGATGTGGGAGGGGTAAAAAGAGCGAGAGAGTATGCTCAATATTTTGAAACAAAGCTGGTTATTTGTGATAAATATAGAGAACGTGCTAACGAGGTAGCAGGAATGACGGTAATCGGAGATGTGGAAGGGGCTGATGTTATTTTGGTAGATGATTTAGTAGATACCGCAGGTACATTGTGCAAGGCAGCACAAGCTCTCATTGATAAAGGAGCAAAGAGTGTTAAAGCCATTTGTACGCATCCTGTATTATCAGGTCCTGCTTATGAAAGAATTAGAGATTCAAAACTCTCTAAATTATATGTATGTGATACGCTACCACTTAAAAAAGATAAAGACACGTCTAAAATTGAAGTGCTAAGTGTAGCAAAACTATTTTCAAGAGCCATTCGTAATGTACATGAGCATCGTTCTATTGCAAAGCTATTTATGAAGTCTAAGAAGAAATAGAAAGGGATTTGTGTCGCTCCCGAACCCTTTCGGGATTCGTCGCTGATTGTGTAATTGTTTCGCCTATCGGCTCATTGTTAAAATTGTTGAATAAAGATAAAGAAACTAAATTGCGACAATCAGCGAAGCGATTCAATCATATATAAAAATCATGAAAAAAATCATCATCATAGGGCCAGCCTATCCTTTGCGAGGCGGATTAGCTTCATTTAATGAGCGATTGGCTCGTGCTTTTCAGGAAGCAGGTGATGATGTGGAATTGCATACCTTTAGTTTACAATATCCAAATTTTCTTTTTCCTGGAAAGACGCAATATTCAAGTGATCCTGCCCCAAAAGATTTAAAAATTCATGTTACTGTCAATTCTATCAATCCTTTCAATTGGTATTCGGTTGGTCAACGAATCAAAAAACTAAAACCAGATTTAGTGATTTGTCGGTTTTGGTTACCTTTTATGGGACCATGCCTAGGTACGATTCTCCGAATTATTAGGCAAAATCAACATACTAAAATTATATCGTTGGTGGATAATATCATTCCTCATGAGAAGCGAATTGGCGATCGACCATTAACACAATATTTTGTCAATTCAGTAGATGGCTTTATAGTGATGGCTCGGGCAGTACAAGAGGAACTGAAGCAATTCACGACGACTAAACCGGTAGCCTATATTCCACATCCTATTTACGATAATTATGGAGAACATGTTGAAAAAACTACGGCTAGGGAATGTTTAAAATTAGAACCTAACGGACAGTATTTATTGTTTTTTGGATTTATCCGAGCGTATAAAGGATTGGATTTATTATTAGAGGCGATGTCAGATAAGCGTATTCAAGCAGCAGGTATCAAAGCCATTATTGCGGGAGAGTATTACGATGATAAAACAAAATATCAAGCTATTATTGATAAACATCAATTACAAAATACTGTTATCATCAAAGATGATTATATACCTAGTGAGGAAGTTCGATATTATTTTGGGGCAGCAGATGTAGTGGTGCAACCTTATCGAACCGCAACGCAAAGTGGTATCTCGCAATTAGCGTATCATTTTGAAAAGCCAATGATTGTCACTAGGGTAGGGGGACTACCAGAAATTGTTGCTCATGAGCGTTCAGGGTATGTGGTTGATGTAGATTCAAAAGTGATTGCCGATGCTATTATAAAATATTACAACGAGCAAAAAGAAGCTGAATTTACAAAACAAGTTAAAGAGGATAAAAAGCGATTTTCTTGGGAAAGTATGGTTCAAGGATTTAAAAAATTAGTCTAATGCTTGACAATCAGCTTTTGAGCAAAGTCGAAAGTCGAAAAAAGCCTGCCCTGTATTTTATACGGGAAAAGTCGAAAGTCAAATATGAAAATATTAAACAATAGAAATTTTTTACTCACCGTTGTTGCCTTATTTCTTTTTACGTTATTTATAGGAAATAGTGTTTTCACGCTTTGGGATACGGCAGAAGGAACGTATGCTGCATTGGCAAAGGACGTTTATGATACAGGAAATTGGTTGACTCCATCTGCAAGTTGGATGTCAAGTGAGCAAGTTTTTCCGTTACAAGTTTGGTTAACTGCCTTATCCTATTCAATGCTTGGAGTGACAGAGTTTGCAGTTAGATTTCCATCTTTATTAGCGTTAATTGGTGTATTTGTGGCTTTCTATTTCTTCGGGAAAGAGCGATTTGGTGAGGAAACTATTACGTTTGCCAGTATTGTTTTATGTAGTTCATTAATTATTCCTTCTATTGCAAAAATTGGTACGCCTGATGCTTTAGCATTGTTATGTACGACTATGGCTATTTTAGCATTCTATAATTATCTACAAAATGGATTGGCAAAATGGAATTATATATTTTGGGGAGCAATTGCCTTAGGTTTATTAGCTAATGGTGTTTCTATTTTAATTTTAGCAGTAGGAATTTGGTTATTTTTATTTGCTATAAATACTAATGAGCGTTCAAAGTTGATGGCAATGAAACCATGGTTGCTTTTACCGTTAGCGTTGACGCCTTTTTTGATTTGGTTAATTGCAGTATTTCAAGCGGATTCAAGTTATTTCTTCCAAGTTTGGTATGCCTCTGGGGAAGGTAGTTGGTCAAGTCTGCCTGGATTCCATTTCTTGATACTTTGCTTTGCCTTTTTGCCATGGGTTGGTTTTTTACCCAATTCAATAATGGATAGTTTCAAAGGTGCTTCAAAAAAAGAGACAGATGGATTATTCTTTACTGGTGTTTTAATTTTGGGGTGGATAATCTATGAACTATTTCCTTTCAAATTACCAACTACTGCATTAGCAGTACACCCTTTATTAGCTATTTTAATTGCTCAACAATTTTTACATCATAAAAAAGCCTGCGAAAAATACCATGACTTTTCAGTAGATGAACATCCTAAGTTAAGGGCTCAAAAAGCTGGATTCAATAAAGAAAATTGGATAAAAACGGCAGCTATTTTAGGGTTGATAAGTACTTTTCTATTGACGCTGTTATTGATGCTAAATAGTTATCATTATGTAGGGCCTGCTGGTATGCGAAGTTCTTCTATGTTGAGCTTAGTATTTTGGGGAACAGGATTTTTAGGAATTATCGGTTTATACAGTCGAAATCCAAATTTGATGTTCTACAATATGTTTATTGGTGGATTTGCATTTAGCTTGCTATTGTGGGTTTTGATTGTACCAATTTTAGAACCTGCAAAATCTGTCAATAAAAGAGCGGTTACCGAAGCGATAAAACAAGCAGAGGCAGATGTACCTGTGGTTATAGCCGTTAGTCCTTCTAAGCAAATGCCTAGTTTACCTTTTTATGTTAGTCAAACCTTCAAAGATAAAACGATGATAGAAGATGCATCTGATTTAGAAGAACTTATGAATGATGATAAAGAGCAATTATTTATTGTAGAGGATTTTTATAAAGATGTTATCAATGTAGATTCAACGCTTCAACCTGTACAAGGATACTGGCTCAATAGGTATGAAGATGTTCAATATTGGGTGTATAAGCATTAAAAATATTAAGGGAGTAATTCAAAATTACCCCCTTAATATTTTACCCTTTGATGGCTGTAGAATCTTCACTACCCAAAGGTACACTACCATCTCTATATTGCACTGTCCAGCCAGCATCTCGGCAGATAATTTCTACCAATTTAATGACATCATTCCCTTTCTCTTTGGCAATTTGTTTTAGGTTACTTTTAGCCACCTCTTCTTCTATCTTTTTTCGAGCATCTTCATTGAGTTTGGTCAACTCTTTAGTAGAAAAATTATTGAAAGTCCCTTCGCTCATATCGTAATATTGGATTTTGGGGTCAAGCGAAATAATTTCCGGATCGGGACGATTACCGATATATAGAATTTTATTTTCTGCATCGGTCTCAAAAGTCATCTGTTCCAAATCGTAGCCGACCATTACTTTTGCATTGACCAATAAAATGGCCTTCTTCCTTAAAAATGGTAAATCGTAATAGTAATAATCTTTATAAGGATGAACCACTGAAAAATAACCTTCTATGGTAACCAATTTTGAAACGGTTTTGACCCGTTCTAATAAAACACTGGTCTGTTGTTCTTCTACATGTTTTGCCTCTCCAAAAAGAGAGAAATTATTGGAAAAGAATATTCCAACAGCAAAAGCAATGATTATCAAAGCTATAGTGACAATTGTATTTTTCATGTTATTTTACTTTTGAGGTGTCAAAATAATATATTTCTATGGAAAAATTATTCTTCCTTCGATAAGCCAATTGATTTTTTTAGACGAAAGATAGTATAATGTGTAAATTTTTATCCTGAAAAGTCATTATTTTTAGTGCTGAAGTTAGTGGACTATTTAATAATTAAATTCGTTTACTAATTTGTTGCTATTTATCATTTTTAAAAGACTGTAAAGGTAAGGTATAGTCAAACGTGTAAACGAAAAACCGTTTGCCATTCGCCGTACAGTTTTAAACTCAATCTTTATGAGACAATTATTACCCTATTTCATCTTACTCTTGTATGCTACAAGTTGTAATTATTTTAATTATGATCCTACGGAAAATACACGAATCGTAGATGGCTTAAAACCACTTTATCTTAGTGAGGATACATGGAAAGAAATTACCTTTACCTCAACTGCCAGACCATTGGTGAATTTGGGCAAGTTTTATTACAAAGACGATTATCTCTATGTGACACAGCGTGACGAAGGAGTTCATATTATTGATAATTCTAATCCTCAAAATCCCGTACCCATTCATTTTATTGAAGTTGTGGGGGCAACCGATTTAGCGATCAAAGGAGATATTTTATATGTTGATAACCTGTCGGATTTGGTGGCTATCAATATTGCAGACTTCAATAATATGTATGTAGAAAAACGAGTAGAGGGATTATATCCATTAAGTGAGCAGTTATTCCCTGAAAATTATGATGGATATTTTGAATGTATAGATCCAGAAAAAGGGGTAGTTGTCGGTTGGGAAGAAGCTACACTTGAAAATCCAACTTGTTCTCGTTAATCTTAAAACTCAAATTAATCATGAAAAAAATATTTATAACGATAATTCAATGTTCAATTCTATCTTTTCTATTTATTTCTTGCCTAAATGACGATAGTGTTAACTTGAAAGCAAATGATACAGGGCAAGGTGGTTCTACGGCTCGATTTGCGGTAGTGGGAGACTTTCTTTATGTAGTGAATCGCAATTCTTTAAAAACGTATAACGTAACAGCACCAAATGAACCTGTCTTTATCAAAGAACAGGAAATCAGTTTTACGACACTAGAAACTATTTATCCTATGGGGGATAAGTTATTATTAGGTTCTACTAGGGGAATGTACATTTATCAAATAGGCTCGGATGGAGTTCCTGTTTATATTTCGAATTATAGACATGTAGAGGCTTGTGACCCTGTAGCATCTAATGGTCAATATGCTTACGTGACGTTGAGAAGCTTTGGTGGTTTTGCAAATTTCGGAACACTTTGGGGTGGTTGCGGAAATGGTTCAGTAGATGAGTTACAAATTCTAGATATAACAGATGTTCTAAATCCAGTCTTGGTCTCAAGACATCCCCTGACAAGTCCATTAGGGGTTGGTGTAAAGGGTAATACTTTGTTTATTTGTGATCAACAGGATGGCTTGAAAATTTATGATGCTTCTGACCCAGAAAAATTAGAACTACTTACTCGGTTTGATGATATAGATGCAAAAGATGTGATTGTGTTGGAGGATAACGCCTTGGTTATTGCACCCAATAAAATCAATCAATACGACTTTTCAGATTTAACGAATATTCAATTGATTTCTTCTTTGCCGATTGAATTATAAAACTAATGTACGAGTTTAGTCAACTGGTGACTCTAAGTCACCAGTTGACTTCTTATCACTAAGAGTCTTAGATTTCTTCAAATATAATAGCTTCCAAATTACATAATGGAAATACCATTTTTCTTCTACTATAGTCTTACTCCAAAATCCGAAATAGTTACTTAGTTTACAATCGAGTCCTCACCTTCTTCACCATTGCTTCCTTCCAACTCGCAAAATCACTCAATTGAATATGTTTACGAGCCTCACCGACTAACCACAAGAAAAAACTCAAATTGTGCAAAGTCGCAATCTGTGCCGCTAATCGTTCTTTACTTGCAAATAAATGTCTTACATACGATTTGGTATAAAATCGGCTGGTTTTACAAGGACTATCAGGATCGAGCGGTGAAAAATCTTCTTTCCATTTGGCATTTTTCATATTCATAATACCATTTGCCGTATAAAGTAATCCATGGCGAGCATTGCGAGAAGGCAAGACACAATCAAACATATCAATCCCCAAAGCGATGCACTCTAGTAAATTTTCAGGTGTCCCGACGCCCATTAAGTAACGAGGTTTATCCTTTGGCAAAATACCACAAACCAAATCGGTCATTTCATACATATCTTCGTGGGGTTCGCCCACAGAAAGTCCACCGATAGCATTAGCTTCCCTATCAAATGAAGCAATGGTTTCAGCCGATTGTTTTCGTAAATCTTTATACACACTCCCTTGTACAATTGGTAAAAATGTTTGTTTATAATCATACAAACCATTGGTGCTATCAAAATGCTCACAACATCTCTTCAGCCAACGATGTGTCAAGTGCATGGAATTTTTAGCATAATTATATTCACAAGGATAGGGCGTACATTCATCAAATGCCATGATAAAATCGCCACCTATACTACGCTGAATATCAATCGCTCGCTCAGGCGAAAAGAAGTGTTTTGAGCCGTCTATGTGTGATTTGAAGGTGACGCCTTCTTCTTTTATTTTCCGTTGATTGGCTAAAGAATACACTTGATACCCACCACTATCTGTCAATATCGGCTTATTCCATCCCATAAACCGATGCAATCCACCTGCTTTTTCTAAAATCTCTATACCTGGACGCAAGTATAAATGATAGGTATTACCTAAGATAATTTGAGCTTTGATATCTTCCACCAATTCATGCTGATGAATACCTTTTACAGAGGCTACCGTACCAACAGGCATAAAAATAGGCGTTTCAATCGCACCATGATCCGTTTCAATTAATCCTGCTCGTGCATTAGATTTTGGGTCAGTATGTTGTAAGGTAAATTTCATGGTGTAAAGATAGGGTTTTTGTGATAGTTCATTTTGATATAAGTCGCTCTGCCCTTAAAAGAATTATGCTTATATCATTCTTCACTATAATAACATCCATTATGATACATTTTACCAGTTTTGCACCAATCTGCTATTTCTTTATTAGAGTTGATTCTTAAATGTATTATTTGGATGGATTGATCTTCTATCCCTTGTAGTAAAATCTCTACATAAGCATGATTCTTATATATTGCCGAAGGACTTATAGAAAGTTGGTATTCAGGAATATAATTTCTATTTAAAATTTTATCAACAGCTTTTTTGAGTTGATTTCTTGCTGTTTTTGATTCTAAGTTTGGTATATAAATTATTGACTTTGGAATAGTAAGTTTAGACTCTTTTGGAGGGATAATTGAAAATTTATAGCCTTGAATTTTTTCCCATATTTCAAATGTTGCCATTACGATAGAATCAGGGGCATTTCTTGGAATTTTACAACCATAGAATTCTTCTACTGTACTTCTTTTTGACCCTTGAATATCATCTGAATATACCTCGTCTGATATATTACCATCAAAATATACTTTTCGATTTTGCTGTGTATCTAGTATTGCAGTAGCATAAAAATCTAAAGCGACCTGTTCGTAGGATTGACCTTTCAGAAAAGGTATGAAAACAATAAAGATTAAGGCGATTTGGAAATATTTCATAATTGAAGGCTTTTATCATATACCAACGCCTAGTTAGTTTAGAAAGGTTGGTATATATAAATCTATACTTACAAAAGACTTGTTTAGTTTATTAATGATATTTAATAGTGATTTATTAGCAAAAAAATCCAATCAATTATGAAAGTTTTTACGGTAATATTAAGTTTATTTTCATTGATTATATTCGATGCTTGTACTACTTCAAAAAATCAACAAGTAACTACGACTTCATTAAGAAATGATGCTCGAAAAATTGAACAGGATAAAGTGTTAATTAAATGGATGGAGCATAAAATTGATACTGTGATGGTTCAAAATAACATTCCTGCAATATCTGTAGGAATTATTAAAAACGGTAAAGTTATTCTATCAAAAGGATTTGGAGTTCATAAACGTGATGGTGATAAAAAAGCTACTGAAACATCTATCTATCAAATAGCCTCAGATACTAAGAAAATGACGGGAATGATTGCAAAATATCTTGTAAATGATGGAGTATTAAATTTGGACACGCCAATTATAGACTATTTGGGCAATACACTTGAAAAGAAGGCACAAGAAAGGTTGAAAGGAATCACAATGCGACTATTGCTTATTCATAAATCAGGATTACCTTACAGGCAAGTGACTATTAGAAGAAAAGGTAATGAACCAATGAAAATTCCTTATTCAGAAAAGGATATAATTAATGATTTAAATAAAGTAGAACTTAAATCTGAGCCAAATACAAAATTTGGGTATTCAAATTTTGGATATGCTGTTGCAGGCTATATTTGCGAACAGGCAAGTGGAAAAAAGTATGTAGAGCTAGTAGAACAGTATATTTCAAAAAATTATGAAATGCCAAATACAACTACAGTATTAACGGAACAGCAACAAAAAAATTTAGTTACTCCTTATATGAAGGAAGATAGAAATCAAGAGACGCAAGCGTTTGTAATGGGAAAATTAGCAGCAGCAGGAGGTGTATTTTCTAATATTAATGACTTGACTAATCTGATGCTACGTCAGATTAATGCTTATACAACTTACGAACCGAATACTCAGTCCTTCAATCCACTAATATTGCATGATAAACCAAATGTAAAAGAAGATGGGTACGGTTTCGGAATGGGTAAAAAAGTATTTGATACAGGAATACAATTTGGGCATGGAGGAGACATGGATGGCTTTGCTAGCGGCTATGTTTTTTCACCTAATTATAAATCGGGTATAATCTTACTAACTTCTAGTGGTGGTCATTGGGTAGGAGAATTAGAAAAGGAATTATTCTACAAGTTGACAAATAGAAAATATACCCCTCCTAAAAAATCTATTGCAGAAGAAGTCTATAATATTATTCTGAGTAAGGGGTATAAAGAGGGGGAAAAGTGGTTGAAAGCATATCAAAATTCCAATCAATACTATTTAAAAGAAGAAGAGATGAATAATGTGGGATATGCTTTATTACAACAACAAAGGAATGATGACGCTTTGAGTGTATTTAAACTCAATGTAGAATTGTTTCCAACTTCTGCTAATGTTTATGATAGTTTGGGAGAAACCTATCTAAAGGAAGGAAATAAGGAATTAGCCATTCAAAATTATAAGAAATCGCTTGAACTCAATCCTAAGAATGAAAATGCAATTAAAGTACTTAAACAATTAGAAGATAGATAAATCGCATACTGAGGAGCTAAGTCTTATTATTGTAAAGTCCTATTCCTCCTCTATTTAAAAGGGTTCGGTTTAAGTTTTTTTCCAACTTAAACCGTTCCCAAGTCTTCGGATTATTATAATTTTTAAAAGATTCCATAACGCCCAATTCACATAAGGAAAAAGACTGTTGAGTATTCCGATACCCAAATGGATAAGCAAAAGCTAAAATATTGACCTCAAATTTTTCTGCTAAGATTCGATTAGTATCTAGAATTTCTTTTTCCAATTCTACTGAATTTAAAAGACTACAATTTGGGTGAGAATGTGTATGCCCGCCAATACTAAAGTGCGCATTTAATAATTCGTTGACTTGTGGCGTAGTCAAGTAGGGTTGATACGTATTTAAAAATTCAGAAAGCGATGGTAAATTACAGAATTGCCAAAGGGTTTGTGTCCAATTTTCTTGATTGGCGTATGCCCATTGTTGACTCTTTTTTAAAAAATTAGAGGTCGTTAAGTTAGTTTGAAGTTTATGATTAAATTGCTTAAAAGCCTGTTTTAATCGTTTAGTAGGAACTGTATTTTTGATATATAACAATTGATTTCGCCACATTAGATGTTGGTTATCTAAAGTAGCGGTATTTAAAAAGAAAGTAGCGGTAGCGTTCTCTTCTACTAAAATCGGAGCGATATAATCATAACAAGATTTATAGCCATCATCAAAAGTTAAAACCAAATGGTTTTTGAGACTTTCATTGTGATGAACTTTCGTCAAAGCCTCATGTAGTCCAATAATATTATAGTGCTTTTTAAAAAATTGAATTTGAGTTTGAAAAGCTTTTGGAGGAATAGACTCATAATAATACAATGGTGTTTTTGGAGCGACAATGTGACTATAAGCAATCGAAAGACTTTCACCTTGAAGTTGTTGATTGATTTTTTGCAGTATATTGGTCAGCATGTATAGAATTGATTTTCCGTGTATTTATGGTTGAATAATTTCTCCATTTTTCAAAAATAACAATTGCTCAAAGTTACCCTTCAATTGTTCTATTTTATATCTCATTTTATCTTTTAATAAATTTAAGGCTTGTTGGAAAGGTAAGAATTGATGCTCTATCAATTCCATTTCATCTAATGAAATATTTTGAGTCTGTTCAAGGGTTAAAGCATCCGCCACAAAGATAAATTCTAAGTGGTCATATTGATATTTTCCAAAAGCATTGATGGTCATATTATCAATAATAACGCATTTGAGATTGGTTACAGTCAAACCTGTTTCCTCTTTAATTTCTCTTTGAAGTCCAAGAATAGGAGCTTCACCTTCATCAATTACCCCACCTACAATGAGCCAATGTGGACGATAGTTAGGCTTTACAATAAGTAGTTCTCCTTTTTGATTGAATAGTAAAATACCCGCACTAATTACCTTTCGAGGTAGTTGTTTTCGGTAAGCTATTTCTTCTTCTTCCGTAAAGGTTCGCATTATTGAATTTGTATTGTAATGATGGTTTTATCATCCGACCGATAACCATATTGTTGTTCTAATGCTTCTGACCAATCAAACCATGACTCAAAATCATATTCTAATAAATTTATAATATTTTTATGTTTAAACAAATACTCTAATCCGTCAGAAGCGATAATTAAGGTGTCATTCTGCTGCAATTCAATACGGTTATATTCTACAAATGGTAAGACTCGCTCATCGCCATTATAGACTCCATATCGGTACGGATGATTCATATTATTGGTGATATTTTTCCATATATCTGCTGCTTTTAAACTTTTTTTATGTTTTGCTAATTCTGCCGTTTGAGGTTGAGTGAGTTGCGTCATTTTATTATTCCTAACCAGCAATAACATACAATCTCCCAGATGAGCATAATGGAAAATGGAATCCTTTAAAATACCTACAATACCTACTGCTCCAGGTTGTTGAATAGCATTGGGATATTGTTTTTGATTATGCTGTAAAACAGCTTTATTTCCTTCTTTTACGGCCTCCGACAATTTTTCCTGAGTCGCCATTTGCGTTGAAGCGAGAATATGTTGATAAATCGTATTGGCTAAAATACGTACTACTCGAACTGTAGGACTAGGATTTGGATAACTATATCCTTTTGGTGTGTGCCTTGTGACACCATCTAAAACCATATAAAAACCAATGGAGTCATCTAGTATAGTGTAATCTTCATTGGGTTTTTGATACCTTAGTGCGTTATTCTTTCGAGTGTTTTTTTGAGTTAAAACTTTCATGATTATTGAGTTTAAGGTGAGGAGAAATACTCCCCTCACCTTACAAAGTTACTGAATAATCAACTTATTTGATAGGTTTTTAACAATAACTGTTTTTCCCAAACTTTCGCCTTTTGAAGGTTCATTGATTTTATCCATATAATAATAATCGGCTTGTGCCACATCATCGTCAAGTGTTAATATAAAATACCCCTGCTTATGTAAATTAACATACTGTAAATGTGGATTATCGTTTTGATATTTTCCTTCAATAACTTTTACCGTATCTAGTGGATAATACGCGTCATAATTAGAAGAGGTTAATCCAGGTGTTCCTAACTCTACAGCGATTGAATTATTGGCTGTTTCTGCATCGTAAGTATCTGTAACTTTAGGAATATCAAACGCCCAAGAACAATGTGTGTCGCCAGTTACAAAAATGATATTATCAATCTTATTATCGGCAATATAATTAACCAACTTAGAGCGTTCTGCTGGATAGCCATCCCATGCATCCATATTTAAAGGCTCTTTGGGTCTTACAGATTTTAAATCAAAATTGGCAAACATCACTTGATTTCCAATGACTTTCCATTGAGAGGTAGTATCACTCAAATGATTCGTCAACCAATTGAATTGTGCTTCTCCTAGCATAGTACGATTAGGATCGGTATAATCCCCCTCTTCTTCCGTATAGATTTGCTCACTTCTACCTTCCAATCGCTCGTCCAACATAATTAAATCGACCTTGTTTCCAAAGTCAAATTTTCTATAAAGCGTTTTACTTTCTCGAATAGGCATCCAATTGTAGTAGGCTTTTTTAGCAGCAGCAGTTCTTGACTTATAATCTCCCTCATGTGCTTGATGATTTTCAGCATTGATGATATTGGCATTATTAGAAATTTCGTGATCATCCCACACTACAATAAAAGGGTGCATTTGATGCACTTTTTGCAAATCAGCATCTTTTCGATACTGACCATAACGGGTATTATATTCCGATAAGGTAACGATTTCTTTGGCAGGCAAATGTTTTCTATCCAACGTCGTATCTCCATATTTATCAGGTTCATACTCATAAATATAATCCCCTAAATGTAATACTGCATCAATTTCGGGTTGTAGTGCTAAAGTCGCAAAACTATTAAAATACCCTGCTTCATAATTGCTACAACTGACTACAGCAAGTCGAACCTTTGAAGCAATAGTGGATGCTGTTTTAGTACGACCGATTGTAGAAACTTCATCTCCTACTTTAAATCGATAATAATAATAGGTGTCCGCTTCTAAGTCTGTTATATCTACTTTGACGGTAAAATCCCTATCCGCTATAGCTAATGCTGTTCCATTTTTGATAGTAGTTGTAAAGGCTTCATCGGTTGAAACTTCCCATGCTACTTCTACTTCAGGTTGATTTTCTACCGTTACTCTTGTCCATATAATGACCGCATCAGATAGTGGATCCCCCGAGGCCACACCGTGTTGAAAAACACCTTGTGATTCTGGCGTTGTTGTACAAGCTGTAATTAGGTAAACGGTACTGATAAGTAAGAATAATTGACGCATTTTTTTTGAATTTTAGAGAATGATAATATTGTAAAATTAGACCAATAAAATGAGTTCTAATCATATCTTGGATTAAGAAAACATAAATTTTATGGATTGGTTGATTATACAAGG
>CAYLSF010000052.1:0-15111 GCA_964385675.1 uncultured Saprospiraceae bacterium | reverse complement strand
ACATTAACGCCAGCACGTGCGGGTATTTAATGATTTTTTCTGAATAATCATTATTTACTTTTAAACTACTTTTTATTAAGTAAAATTGATTGATCAATTTAAATTTAGGCAATGTTTTTTTGCCAAAAAGACTATGTTTATTAGAGTTTCTGATACTTATATTTAAGAAAGTGATTCTCTTAAAATAATAAAACCAAGGGAAATATTTGCTAGCAAAGATAGGTTTGTGATTTTTTTATACTAAATCGATATTACGAGTAATTGTACTAGATTGTCGTATTTTTTACCAATTTACTAGATTTATGAGGGAGCTATTTTAACTCTACAATTCGTAATTGAATAGGGAATAACTCCAGAGAGTTGGAGTGAAATTTTTAAAATAAGGGAATGGTTTTAATAGTAACCAAACCCGAAAAATCATGAAAATGAAAAATACCATAAGCTGGATAGCTCGTATTGTTGTTGCCGTTATTTTATTACAAACGCTTTTCTTTAAGTTTACAGCCGCTCCTGAATCTGTTTATATATTTGAGACTGTAGGGATGGAACCATTTGGTCGAATAGGAGCGGGTATCGCAGAGTTAATAGCGAGTATATTATTATTGATTCCAAGAACTAAAATCTATGGAGCGTTAATGTCTTTTGGCGTGATTGCAGGAGCAGTCTTTTTTCACTTAACCATACTAGGAATTGAAGTCATGGATGATGGTGGAACTTTATTTATTTTGGCGATAATTGTCTTAGTTTTATCTCTTATCTTAATCGTTTTGCATAAAGAGGAGATTCCTTTTTTGTCTTTAAAAAAGTAGAGCGGTTAATAGACTCATCTATTTTCTGTACTTAAACCCAGCTCTAAGTGCAAAAATGTACGATTGTGCTATCAAATGAACCGATAGTGCTATTGCTTGTACGCTATTGCGGTTTTTTGAACTGATAATGTGCTTGGAAGATACTTATTATTGTAATAACAAAATGAGTTATTGCAGAACAATACAAATTTAAGTATTATGACCAATGCATTTCAATACAAAGAACCAAATCAAACTATCTCTTGGAACAAACAATTTGAAAATTATTTATTTCAAGCAGGAGATTATTTTATACGATATCAAAGAAAGGGGAAAGATATTAATGCCATTTTAAAGAATATGATTTCCCCTTTGTTAGTACAAGCTAAAACTTTAAATAAGGCAAATGAATTTCAGCAACTCATAAGATTGAGTAGTAGAATAAAAGCTTTACGAAATAAGGAGGGGATTCAAGATATCATGGTTGAAAAACACTATAAGATGTACAATCAAATCATAGAAATTTATATGGTGTTAAGTTAGTATTTAGGTACACTAATTTACCATAATTTCATCTACGAATAACCAGCAAGGTTGACCCGGTGCAGGGTGCCATTTAGGATTTTTTAATAAACTATGTACTTTGACTTTGATAAACCTAGTGTTAGTCTCAGTAAAATGAATATCAAAGTATTCCATACCACCCTCCATATCTTCCTTTAAAGGAGGAAGCATTTTATCATAAATGGTTTTATAGCTTTTTCCATTTTCAGATACAGAGACCGTAAATCCTTGTGGATAAAAAATCCATGAACCCGGTGCAGATAAAGCACTTACAAAAATAGATTGAATCGGTGCTGCTTTTTTCATTTCCAAAGTAGCTGTAAAATGTTGTCCTTCATAGCCCAGCCAAGTACCTTCCGAAAAAGAGGTTGTTCCTTTTTTCAAATCAATTAATGTCGCCGCACCGTTGGCACGATACTTTTCATTAGGAGGGGAATTGAGCTTAGCGTTAACCAATTTATATCCTGTTTTGATAAATTGTTGAGTGGTAATTTCACTATTGTCCCATCCTGTTTTGGCGACAAAGGCTTTGACTCTTGCCGATGATTTTAAAACAATAGAATCTTTAAAAATAGTAGAGGTAGAGTCGGGTTCGCTGCCATCTAAGGTGTAATAAATCGTAGTATTTCGGAAGTTGATTTCAAATGAAATGGTAACAGAATCGTTAAACAATTGACTATCCGCCATAAAGGTAGGCGCAAGTAACTCAGACTTGCCAAAAATATCTTCATCAAATTGGTATTGAACCTGAACTAAAGGCTTCGATTGTTGAAAATCTGCCATGGCAGCATTTGAAATATTGGTTTGCCAAGTGTAGAGCTTTTTAAGGGCTTTCAAGTTTGCAATAGGGGAGAGGGCAGCATCCGTTATGGCAGTCTTGTATAAGTTTAAAGATGCTAAATATTCTAGTTGACTGAGTTTCGCTACAGTTCTATCTGTAATATCGGTGTGCTGAAGTTGTAACTTTTGCAAATGCGGTAAACTACTGAAAATAGAAGCATGAATATCTGAAAAGTTGGAATTAGCTAAGTTGAGTTCAATAACATTTTGACCAATATTTTTCACCTTTTTTAAAAGCGTATTATCTAGATTTTGATGATTAGAAAGGTCAACAAATACCAAAGGCGATGTTTCAGAAATAGGCGATACACGTATCCCTGCTTTATTTAATTCGTCAATCGTTTCAGCTTTTAACGGTTCGACTTTAATCGCTTCAAGATTACTTTCAGCAGATTTATAGCGTTGCAGCAGAGGTTCAACAGCTTTTGTTGCCTCCATATCTTTGACTAAACAATCAAAACAAGCTTTATTCTGAATCCACCAAGTCAATAAGTTAATCTCATCCTCTTCTAATTGCTTTTTACCCTTTGGCGGCATGTGTTTCTTCTCTGTCATGGGTAAGTGAACCCGTACTAAAAATTCACTTTTTTCAGGTTGCTCAAAGTTAAAAAGAGAGCCATTTTCGCCACCTTTTAAAATGCCTTCTTCTGTCGTCATAATCAACTGACCTTTTGCCTTAGAAGGATTATGACAACCGTTACATTTATTTTTTAAAATCGGTTGAATAATCGTTTGATAGACATTAGCTGTCTGAATATCTGTAACTGTTATGGCTTCAGATTGTCCATTTGTAAAAAGGTAATCAACTCCATGTGTCAAATTTCCTCCATAATGCCCCGTTCCAAAAAGTAAAGCTATGACAGCTATAAAAATAGAGGGGTAAAGCTTTGATAACCAACTTTTATGAGTCATCTTAGTCCAATACAATAGACCACTTAAAACACCTAAACCAATCCCCATCCATTTATGCCAATTTAACAAGCTGACGTCATAACCACCCTCATTTGCCAAAGACAATCCCGTCGCCATTGCACCAACAGCAGAAAGCATCCCAATCAATAATCCCAACCGAATCGCAGCTTCCAATTCAGCCGTCTTCTTCCATCGTTGGTAGCCTTCCATAAAAAAGACAAACAATAAAATCCCAATTGGTAAATGCACCAAAAGTGGATGGAAACGACTTAGATTGATATATAATTCCATGAAATGATGAATCTTGAATAAATTATTTAAACCACAAAGACACAAAAGATTACAAAATGTAGTTCAACAATAAGACTCCCGATTCCTATCGGGAAAGACAATAAAACGATTCTCCTCTCACTCCAACAAGACCTCACTAATAAATAACCAAGGCGGCGTTCCTTTACCTGGATGAAAATCAGGGATTGCTGTCATATTTATAATTTTAATACGAATCATTTTACTAGAATCACCCTCAAATTTAATAGGAAGTGTAACAAAATGAAGCCTAGAAGGTGAAAAATCTATCGGTGCATTAAAGGATTGATGACTCAATAGTTTGGGTGAATCCGAAATAGTTAAATCATAAAGCTCAATTCGCTCAGGCATAAAAATCCAAGCCCCAATATCCTCTAACAAACTCAAGGAAATAGCTTTGAGTTTAGGTGCTTTATCAAAAGCGATGTCAATCGTAATTTCCTGATTTTGAAAACCTAACCATGCCTTTCCATTTCTAAAATTCGTTGTACCTGTTTGTAAATCAATCAATGCGTTCGCTCCACCACCAGGATAATTTTGATGCGGTTTAGGCGAAACTGCGATGGTAGTCCCTTTCGGAACAGGTTGTACTTTAAAAAAACGTTGTTCTACCGTTTCACTAGGCTTAAAATCTGAATGAAACGCTCTTACCTTAATCGCACCAGAAACCATCGGTTTAATTGACTGAGTATATAAAGGACTTTGAACTGTTACTTCTGAACCATCCAAAGTATATCGAATTTGAACATTAGGATGACCTAAAGTAAGACGAATAGTCGCAGCATGTTGGAATAAAATAGAATCAATCTCCAATTGCGGAGTAGCCAATTGAAATATTCCAACAGAAGCAAAGGACGAGTTTTCCTGTATCCGAGGCGAACAGGCCAATAAAAATCCCATCAAAAAAATTAATATATAAGAGATTCGAGTCATTTTTTTGGAAAGTGGATTGAACCTAAATTTTAGGAAAATAATTTTGTATCAATAAGTCAATAAGTCAATAAGTCAATTCACACCCGATACAATTTAATCGGATAAGTCTGAAAACTATTCCACTGAGCCACATATAAATTCTCCTCGTCATCAACACAAACATCATGCGGATGGTAAAAGACCTTTATCGCTTGATACATTTGTTGTAATCTCCCATTTTTATATTGCGGTTCAATGCCACCAGGGGCAGAAATAAGTCGATTATCCTTATCCAAAATTGAAATAAATCCTGTTCCTTCGCCTTTATCACCCGACCAAATCGTTGCCAAATACACATATTGCCCATGAATCACAGGGCGACAAATATACGCCCCAGGTAAGTCAATCATAGAAAGATATTGACCCTCCAGTGAAAATCGCTTCAATTGATTGCGCTCCCGAGCCGTAATCAATACATGAATATCATTTGGGTTTCTAGTATCTATACAAATACCATGAGCATTATCAAAATAAGGTTCTCCTTCCCCTCGTCCTCCAAAGACGTTCAATAATTCCCCTTTTGCATTATAATGGAGAATATATTGCAAACCATAACCATCTGCCACATAAATATCTCCATTTGGAGCAATTGCCGTCTCCGTCGGAATATATTGATTTGCTGATTCATATTTTCCACTTGCTTTAGGATAGGGTAGCGTTAACACGACTTTACCATCCATCGTCGTTTTAATCACTTCATGTCGATGATTATCAGCGATATACAAAAAATCTTCCCCACCTTCTACATTCAACGTCAGCCCATGTGCCCCAGGATAATCCGTTCCCCAAACCTCCATTAATCGCCCTTTCTTATCATAAATGAGGATATTATTTTTAGTATGATTCGTCAATAATACAATTCGGCCTTTAGAATCTTGCACCATTTCATGACAATCCTGCACAGGGTAAAAAGACGAATTCAAAGCCCCCCAATTTAAGTCAATTTTATACTGATGCGAATTATGCCCAATAATTTGGTCTTTAAACAATCGTATATCCCCATAAGCCGATAAGCCAAGACCTAATCCTGCCAAAGTCATCCCACCCTGCCGAATAAAATTTCTACGAAACATGGAAGTTGAATTTCTTTATATTTATTTATGATTTGTGATTTGTGATTTGTGATTTGTGATTTGTGATTTGGTTTTTGGAATTTTCTAAGTCATAATATCCTTCACCAAATGCCCCTCCACATCCGTCAATCTAAACCGCCGACCCTGATATTTATACGTTAATCGCTCATGATCAATCCCCAATAAATGAAGCAAAGTCGCTTGAAAATCATGAACATGCACAGGGTTTTCAGTGATATTATAACCAAAATCATCCGTTTCACCATAGACAATACCAGGCTTAATACCACCACCCGCCATCCAAATCGAAAAGCTGCGAGGATGATGATCCCGCCCATAATTGGTATCCGTAAGTATGCCTTGAGAGTAATTCGTTCGACCAAATTCACCGCCCCAAATAACAAGCGTATCCTCTAGCATTCCCCGTTGTTTCAAATCCATCACCAAAGCCGCAGAAGCCTGATCCACATCTTTAGCCTGTCGCTCAATCGCACTCGGTAGGTTATCATGTTGATCCCAACCCATGTGATACAATTGTATAAATCGAACCCCTTTTTCTGCCAATCGTCTAGCCAAAATACAATTTGCGGCAAAAGTGCCAGGCTTCATCGCATCGGGACCATACATTTGATAAATATAATCGGGTTCATCTTCAATATTCATCACTTCAGGCACAGACGTTTGCATTCGATATGCCATTTCATATTGGGCAATACGACTTAAAATTTCAAGGTCGCCATACGATTGATATTGCATCGCATTCAATTCACTAATCTTATCCAACATTTTCCGACGACTCGCCCTCGACATTCCTTTTGGATCATTCAAAAACAAAACAGGATCTTTAGCTGCCCTAAATTGTACGCCTTGATGCAACGAATGTAAAAAGCCATTCCCCCAAAGTCGAGAATATAACGGTTGTCCATTTGGTCGCCCTGTTCCTCTCGACAATAAAACCGAAAATGCAGGTAAGTTTTCATTCGAGCTACCCAAACCATAACTCAACCATGCCCCCATACTCGGTCTGCCCGGCTGCTGCGAACCCGTTTGAAAAAAAGTAATGGCAGGATCATGATTAATTGCTTCGGTGTACATGGACTTGACAATACAGAGTTCATCCGCAATTTTAGCCGTATAAGGCAACAAATCACTTATCCACGCCCCACTTTGTCCATATTGTTTAAAGTCAAAATTAGACCCCACCAACGGAAACTTATCTTGCCCCGATGTCATTCCCGTCAATCGCTGTCCATTACGAATAGATTCAGGTAAATCCTCTCCTCGTCTTTTATTGAGCAAAGGTTTGTAGTCAAATAATTCCAATTGCGAAGGCCCACCACTTTGAAATAAATAAATCACCCGTTTTGCCTTAGGCGCAAAATGTGTGGTATTCAATACGCCCTTTAAACCATTATGCTCGGGCAGTATTAACCCCTTATCATTGCTCCGAAAGCAATTTAACCCCAAAAGCGAACCCAACGCCGCTGTTCCAATCCCAAGACTAGCTTTGGATAAAAACGCCCGCCGATTCATGGCATATTGTCGTTCTGTTATGATTTTCATATGTTATCGAATAAGAACTAAAAAGTTTTGAACCACAAAGACACATGGCGGCAAAGCCGCAAATTCCAATTTTCAAATCCCAAGTCCCAATAATCGAATAGTAGTGGGATTCAAAAATTTATTTTTTGTAAACTTTTACAAAGTTGTAGTGTAAAGAGTACAGAGTCCTTTTCAAAGAATAATATATTACTTTGTGGATTTCCTTTGTTTCCTTCTGTGTCTTTGTGGTTCAATAAATACGTATGCAGATTACTCATTAATAAAACACCGTCAAGGCGAAGCCGACCGTCCACCGTTTACCGTCTTTCACCCCCTCGTTATCGTCTCATCCAAATTCAAAATTGCACTCGCCACAATCGTATAAGCCGCCAATAACGGTTCTTCATCTGCCTCAATACTAAATGTAACAAATGCCGTATCTATCGGCGATAGCAACTGACGAGCCGCCAATTTATCCGTTTGAAACAATTGATATTCCTCTTCAAAATAGGCAGTTAATTGCTGTAACTCAACCGCATTCGGCAATCGAGACGTCGCCAATCGAAACATTAAGGCAATCGCCTGTTCTCTATCCTTTTCCGTTGTCCAAGCTTTATGTGCTAACGCTTTAGCCGCTTCCATCATCTGCGGTTCATTCAGCATCACCAACGCCTGTAACGGCGTACTTGTCGTCTCCCGTTGCACACTACAAATATCCCGACTTGCTGCATCAAACGTCATCATACTTGGGGGAGGAACCGTTCGTTTCCAAAATGTATAAAGACTTCTGCGGTAGAGTTTGTCGCCTTGATCCATCACATATTTTGCCGTGCTGCCCCCACCGCCACCTGTTGTTTCTGCCCATAAGCCTTCAGGCTGATAAGGTTTTACGCTAGGACCGCCAACCGTATTGACCAATAATCCACTAATGAATAAAGCATGATCTCGAATTTGTTCTGCTGTCAATCGTAAGCGAGGAGCATGTGCTAAGAGTAGATTTTCTGGATCTCGTTTCAGTAACTCAGGCGTCACTTTTGCCGACTGCCGATAGGTGGAAGACAAGACAATATATTTTAATAAGGCTTTAATATCCCAATGTTCTTCTTGTAATTTTACCGCTAAAAAATCCAATAATTTTGGATGTGTGGGTAGAGAACCTTGATTCCCAAAATCATAAGAAGTAACTACAATGCCCTTTCCAAAACACTGCTGCCACAGTCGATTGACCGTTACTCGTGCCGTTAAGGGATTATTGGTATCAAATAACCAATTCGCAAGCCCCAAACGGTTTTGAGGAAATTCCTTAGAAAACGCCAAAATAGACGTTGGCATATCAGGTTCAACAGGTTCCGTCGGATTATCATACGCCCCTCGACCCAAAATATAGGCTTGTCGAGGCTCAGGCATTTCTTCCATGACGAGTAGCGGCACTTCTTGTAGTGTATCTAAATTTTGAATAAACGTCAAAGAAGCCTCAATTTCTGCTTGTGTCAATTTGATATACGGCTCAGGAATCGCTCCATATTCTGCAATCAATCCTTGCTCTGGCACATTATTAAAAAAGCTAAATAAACTATAAAAATCCTTTTGAGAAATCGGGTCATATTTGTGGTCATGACAGCGCGCACATTCAAAAGATAAACCCAAAAAAGCCGTTCCAAACGTCTGCGTTCTATCCGCTACATACTCCACCCGATATTCTTCTGGAATGACGCCGCCTTCTTGCGTGATTTTATGATTGCGGTTAAAAGCCGTCGCTATCAATTGTTCTTTTGTGCGGTTCGGAATTAAATCCCCTGCCAATTGCCAAGTGACAAATTCATCGTAGGGCATATTTTTATCAAAAGCATGAATTACCCAATCTCGCCAGGGCCACATCACCCGCTCCAAATCATCTTGATAGCCATGTGTATCCGCATACCTCGCCAAATCCAACCATTTTGCTGTCGCATGTTCCGCATAAGCTTTGGACGCTAATAATCGATCCACTGCTTTTTCATAAGCTGCGGGGCTATCATCTTTTAAAAACTGCTCTAAGGCTTGAAGGGTAGGCGGCAATCCCGTCAAATCAAAACTCACTCGACGCAAGAGTAAGGTTTTTGACGCCATCACTGAGGGCGGAATATCTTCTTGTTCTAATTTGGCTAATACAAAATGGTCAATTTCATTGGTGACCCAATCGGTATTTTGAACTTTAGGCAGTTTTGGCTTTGCTAACGGTAAAAATGACCAATGTGCCGTCCAAGTCGCCCCTTGCTCAATCCATTTTTTTAGCACCGCTTTTTCATAGTCTGTTAGCACCAAATTCGACTCTGGCGGCGGCATGACATCATCAGAATTATCCGTAAAAATTCGCTGCACCAACGTACTCTGCTCCACATCATTTGGAACAATTGCATAATGCCATTTATCGTCTCCCAATGCTGCAAATGCCCCTTCTTTCGTATCCAACCGCAATCCCCCCTCTCTCGTCTTTTCATCTGGACCATGACACTTAAAACACCGATCGGATAAAATCGGCTTTACATGAAAGTTAAAATCAATGACCTCTGGGATAACTTGATTAAAACTAAGGGCTTCACTTTCATCTGTTGCTTGTTGCTGACAGCCAACAAGTAACAGAATCGCTAAGAGGCTTATGATTATTCCTCCTTTGGGTAATTTGCTTTTGGTTATTTGATCGTAAAACATTTCTAAAGATAGGGAATCAGAAAGAAAGATAATGAAGATTTATTTGTTAAAAATGAGTGAAATTAAATCTGACCGAATTTGAATGATGGAAATACTCCCGATCGCTATCGGGATGGCGGATTGAACGGATGAATACGGATTAAATTTCGTTTTAATACCATGTGTTTTGGAGAGAACTACCTTCTCGCTGAAAACTAATATGAGATGAACGATATAAGGAATATAAGAAGCACATAAGGTTTATTATCAGTTGCTTATATGATTTTTATATGCCTTATGTGATTTTAAAAGAATATTTTTTAATGCTAAAATTGAACTACTTCTCCTTATAAACCCTTCCCCCCTTCATCACAAAATACACATTCATCAAAGTCTTTATATTATCAATAGGATTATCCCCAACTGCGATAATATTTGCTAATTTACCTGCTTCAATAGACTCTAGTTTATGCTACGAACAATGCGTCAAAATCCTTTGCTGTTATTGCTTTCACCTTACCCTTTTCCGCTAAATACATATTGATGATGAATAAAACTGCCGTGTTATGAGGTATCCCAAAATTCATAGCGGTGTTTACGCTAAACATATCCACTAAATCTATTCCTATTGGAACATGAAGCATATTCTCAGGCAAACAATAATAGTCCAATCCTTTTTGTGAGATTTCATTTGAAATACCTAAAATATATTCTAATAAGAAATAAGGCATGACCTCCTCATGGTTTAGAGTACGACTTTTATGCAATTCTAAAACTTCTTGAATACAGATTTCCTGCTGAACCATACGATTGAGCCGGAGGATCAAAGTCTGATATTTTTGTACGGTATTGTTTTTTAAAATAGAACATAAGGTGAAATATACACCATTCAATAAGGTATCAATAGCTTTCTTATGCTGTTTTAAAAACGCAGGTTGGTGTTCAAATAAAATAGTCCATATAGCACAAAGATGAGGGAAGTTAGATGGAACCTTATAAGATGTAGAAACGCCTAAAATACGAATACCAATATCTAGTCTTTTGTGTTCTTCAAGCATCTGAAAGCATAAATCCCAAATTGCATCATTAAAGAATATAATCTTATTAGTAAGCAATTGGTCTATAAATTTAAGATTGAACAAAAAAGTATATCGCTCTAAATTATTAGCTAAAAAGAGTTCAATAAATTTTCGTTTAGTATGATCATAAATCAAAATATCCGTAAAGGCATAAATACTCTTTTGTACGATTTCAAATAGAGGATTAGGTGTTTTTTCATCCTTCTCTTCTGCTTCAAGTGTTGTATAAATTTTTAACAAATGCTCAAAAAGTTGAAAAATGGTATCTAAATATTTAAATGCTAAAAATGACCCTTGTTGCTCATAAAAAAAGGCTATCCGAATGACAAACATTCGATAGAGAAAACGTTGGTGCATCGCTTCCTCCAAAGGCTTATTGACTATATCCAATGTTTCATGAATAAACGTCGATAACCATTGTTCATATTCATTTAAATTATTGACTTTGAAATAAAACTCAATACGATATTGAACTAAAATATGAAATACCTTTTCAATAGCCTTAGGCTCATCTAGCATCAGCCAGGCTGATGCAATTAACTCCAAAGGATGCGTGTCATTAGCAGTATATAACAATTGATTCCTTTCATAAACTTCGGTGGCAGAACCATTTGGTACGATAAACTGATGATATAGCTGCTTTACCAAATCCTGAGCTTCTTCTATCAAATTAAAAAGAAAATCAGCGGAGTCTAATTCAGATTTTCGGAGTGTAGCAGCATAAGCATAAGTACCGATTTGATAATAACAAATCTCAATATCGTCCATAATATCCTCATCAGGGATAGTTGTATAGGTTGCAAGATACTTTAACGCATCCGCTTTATATTTTTGGTAAGTATTGATAATCGCCTGCGTACTCCAAAAGTGTGAACATAACTGAATTTCACTAGGTGTATATTCTAAATCATTTTGTAACTCTTCCGTAATTGCCTCAATGGTAGATTGATGTAAATCAAGGATAGGGGTAGGAATTTGTTGAGCCAAGGCAAATAGCGAAACACTAATCGCTTGTTTGACACTACCGTATTGGTTAGCTGCATCTACAATAGCCTCTTCCTCTCCCGTTCCACTATATTTATTTCTAATAGAATCTACCAATTTATCAAAATGAGCATTTTTTGTATGCAATAACTGCTCAATAATACGCACCAAACCATTTGCAAAATCTAATTCTTTATATAATTGCAATCGGCGAATCAACATTGGAAAATAGTCTTTTGCCGTGATATACTCAGCGTCTGTTAAGGTGTCTCGTATGGCAATTTTGCCTAAAATTTCTAGCACAATACCATTAAATAATTGTTTCTTTTCTGCCTTTAGTTTAGGATACATCTGCTGTAATGAGCCTAAAAAGATACTTCGCCAACCATTATCTGCAAAGAATTTTACATAATTATCCAACAAATCTGTAAGGAGTGATTTAGACAGCACTTGATTCAATTGTTCGGTAGAACATTCTCCAATGAACAAGGCAATATGATTAATCGTAATTGGGTTAGCTTCTTGCTGTGCTGTCTGATGAAGGGTTTGAATGAGCTCCGCTATAAAATTAGATGCCCCTAAGAAGTGCTTAACCCCCAATATCATTTTTGAAAAATTCCAAAAGTAATTATCCTGCAATAGTTCTATAAAAAAAGGAAGGGTTACATATTGTCCAATATGCCGAGAAGCCAAAAACTCTTGAAGCGTTACCGACGTAAAATGGTATTTCCAAGGGGCAGCTATTTCAAAACTATATTTTCTACCTACACCAATTTTATTAAGTTGTGTACAAAGCACGTCATTGGGGTCGGTACTCCCCTTACTGTCGTATAAAAACGTACGTTGCACTTCCATACGATAAGCTAACTGTTGTGCTTTTTCTAAAAAGACATTAAAATCATCCGTTAGCTCTATTTTTTTAGCATGGTGTTTTTTTAGCCATACGATTACCAAATCTTGAAGTTCATACGTTGAACCAATATTCATTAACCGTTTAGCATGACTACCATCCAATAAGTAGAGTAAAACAATATAAGATAGCATCAATGGATTAAAGGAATTAGTCTGTAATACGGGATTTTGTTGTAGAATGTCTAGTAGGTGTTGAATTTGCTGAACTTGTTGATTTAGACTAAAAACCTCTTTGACATAATTATTTCTAGATAAGGCATTAAACCCAATAATCTCAAATATACTGTCAAATTTCAAAGGGCTATCAATCAATCCATAAGGTCGAGATAAGAGTATAAAACGATGACGAGGATAGTATTGATATAACAATTTAGCCAATTGCTGACGGTTTTTTCCCTCTAATTCATCAAAGCCATCTAATAAAAAGACAACAGATTCCGTCTTTGTTTTCAATAATTCCTGTAAAGTGGTCGCATTAATAGTCGTTTCAAAAAGGTACTTTTGTACAAGATATGATGTAAAGGGATTTGTCGGGTTGGATAATTCGAGTTCCCTTAAATTAAAATATAATGGAAGTTCTATTCCAATATCATCAATTTTCTGTGTAGCCCAATGAAAACATAACCAACGAGCAAAAGTAGATTTTCCAACCCCTGGATTGCCCATAATAGCCGTTGATTTTGCCATAGACAATACCGTTTGAGAGATAATGCTATGTGGTACCTCATTTTGATTGACATACTTCTTGAATGCCGTTTTTTCTTTCTCCTTCCAAATAAAATCATCCCGCTCTTTCACTTCCTTCAATTCCAAATAAGACAATCCCGTATAACATTTCCCCATTGCCAACTCCTGAATTTCATCAAAAGTATTTCCAACCATACCAATCGTCGTAAATAATTTATCTGTGGTATAAACGGTCTGTAAAGTCGTTTTTAAGGTCTTATAAGTTTGTTGTAACTGATACGTCAATACATCAAAACTATCCCTAATAGTCGGCCAGGCTGTTTTATAAACATACCAACCACAAACATTTAGAAAATCAACTGAAGCCCGATTTTTCTCTCCACTACGAAAAGCCCTTTTTACTGTTTTAGGATCAGGAAAGCCCTTTTCTACCTTATAACGCATCAATACCTGTAGGTTCGGGTCGTATTGATATAATTCTTCTTGGATAAACACCTTAATATAATATGCAAATTTACCACTCCAACCTTTTTGTTTTTGGTTTCTCGGTAATTTAGGAATTTGCTCCTCAAATACGATATTTAATTGAGCTACAAAATCGGGGTGTACTACTATATTTGGATTTGCCATAATCGGTACTTTTGATATGAAATATAAGGATTTTAAAAGCGATAACCAATAAAATACAAAAAGGGCATTGCCCTAAAATAGTTCAATGCCCTAACCTCTTAAAAAAGAGAGCAAGTCGTTTGGGAGTATGGATATTTCATGTTAGCCTTATAAGAAGGCAAGTGTTTATTTGCTCTAAAATGCCCTGACATGAAATGGACACCCTTCAATCTTCGCCAGTAAATTAAGTTAAAGGTGGATTTCTTGAAAGGACAAAAAAATTAAAAATCGTAAATAGGTGAATTTTTAATATTTGCATTTGTTTGTAAATCAAAATCTTATAATTAAAAAACTTATTTGTAGACGACATTTTTTACTAGTAATTTATGAATAAATCTAGAGTTTGAATTTTAGAATATAGATTTTTTAACGGTTGAAAATAATTAGGAATTAGATTTAAAATAAGCCAAATTGATGTAACATTTAAAAATCACATTCGTTAGAGTAAATAAATTAAAGGGGAATTTACCCACTTTCAACGATACTAATCACAAAGCGATGAGGTATCTTGAATCTTAGGAAACGACAGAAATATCATTTAAAAAAATACAAAGTTATAAATGATATTTTTGATAAAATTCTAAGGATTTCAAGATACCTCATCGCTTTTTTATTTAAATATAACAGCCATGAGTACTCAATTCGATTTTAATTTTACATCCCAAATTTTAGGCATCTTTGTATTTCTAGTGATTCTAGGAAAGCAATTGTATTTTGAGAGAAAAGTGAGAATTGAAACCCTAATTACTTTAGGTACTTTAGCTGCTGCTTTACCCGTAGGAGTATTGTTGTTACTAGGAGGTTTTAATGAAAGTTACCTTGTAAAATTAGAAGAATATTCATTTCAGATAACAATGTGCGGATTGGTTACTATTTACTTTATCTGTTCTAGTATTTGGAAAGAGTTAGATTTGAATTAATGACTTTAGAAATAGCATAGAAATATACGGCAATAGTTTTGACTATTACAATAAATCTCTATATATTGTATATGTTTCCTATTAATTGAAGGGGTAGGCTTTATTAGAAGTCTGCCCTTTCTTTATGTAATGCTACAAAATTTAACTTATTATAGTGGTATGTTTTTGCAACATTTAATACATTTAAAAT
>CAYLSF010000051.1:0-15157 GCA_964385675.1 uncultured Saprospiraceae bacterium | reverse complement strand
ATAAGCGGTTGCTTTTACGGAGTTGACAGTCTGATTTTCTAATAAATTTCTTGCATAATTTAATTTAATTTCTTTAATATATTGAGACGGTGTCATTCCTGTCAATCGCTTTATGGTAGGAAAAAAGGAAGAGTAACTGACAGGTAGGCTTTCTACAAGTTGATTGATATTATAGTTAGTATTGTCAATATTATCTAGAATAAGTTGTTCTGTTTTTTTAAGAAAGGCTAGATCTTTCTGACTTATCTTTGACTGTGGCGTAGTGATTTCTGTTGTTATGACTGAGTGATCTGTTTTCTCAGCTTGTTCTATGACTTTATTTTCTTGTAAACTACAAATATTATCGACTCGAACTCGTAATTCTTCTTGTTGAAAAGGTTTGGTTAAATAGTCATCAATACCGATTCTAAAAGCATCTAGCCTATCGGTTTGATTAGATTTGGCTGTTAGCATGAGAATAGGAATATGCCGATACTCATCTTGATTTTTTATCGTTTTTGCAAAAGTAAATCCATCCATTACGGGCATCATGATATCCGAAATAATCATCGTGGGTATGATTTGTTTTAGAATTTTGAGTGCCTCTTGTCCATTTGATGCTAGGATAACCGTATAATCTTTTGCTAATAAACTTTTAATATATAAACTCATTTCAGGATTATCTTCAACGACCAATATGGTATCTTTAGTAGTAGAAGAGGATTGTACCGATATATCATTATAGTTGACGGAAGGAGTATGTTGAATTAACCTTGCAAAATTGCTTTGATTAGCGTTAATGATTGAAGTTGATGCTAGAGCAGTTGGAAAAGTAATCGAAAAGGTACTGCCTTTATACAGTTCACTAGACGCATGAATTGTTCCTTTAAGGAGTTGCATGTACTCTTTGCAGATGGCTAAACCAATCCCCATACCTCCCACAGTAGAAGCATTCGATTGGTAGTATCGCTGAAAAATATATTGCAAATCTTCTGTAGGAATACCTCTACCTGTGTCTTTTACATGAATAGCAATTCTACTATCTTTTGTTTCGACCGAAAGTATAATCTGCCCACCAGCACTAGTAAATTTAAAAGCATTGGTCAGTAAATTTCTAAGGACAATGAGTATTTTTTCACCATCTGAAGTGACCATTGTTGCTTTATCAATTTGGTTAACAACCTGAAAATTGACTTTTTGATGCTCTGCTAAGGGGGTAAATCTATTCTGGAGATAATTAATCAAGTCAACTAACTTGAAAGAAACAACATTGGCCTGTATTGGATTTTTTTCACTTTTTATTAAGTCTAATAACTGCTTAGTAGTGTAGGACAAGGTCTGTACATTATTATTGACTATCGAAAGTTGTTCTCTATCCACTTTGTTTAATTGACTTTGGGCTATAACATTTTGTAGTGGGCCTGCTATTAAGGTAAGTGGGGTTTGAAGTTCATGAGCGACATTTGTAAAAAGTTTACTCTGATAATCATAGAGCCGTTGGAGTTCATTGGCTTGCATTTCTATGGTTTTTTTGTTCTCCAAGTCTTGTGCTAATGCCTCATTCCTATTTTTGAAGAATTGATAAGCAAACCATCCTCCAATCAATATAATGATGATCAATCCTATCAATCCAATCAAAAGTTGTTGTCGAGCTTTGAGGTTGATTTTCAATAATTGATTTTCTGTCTCTTTTTGTTCTACTTCAAATTCTGTCTTTAATTCTTGTACTCGGGAGCGTAAAGCGGCATTGCTTGTACTATCTTTAAGCACCAAAAGTTTATTTGTAAACTTATAAGCTTGTTCAAAATTTCCAATAGCAGCGTAACTTTCGTGCATAACTTCATAAGTATTATCAAGATAATAAACCGTTTCTTGCTCCTTAGCGACTTTAATCGTCTTTTCTCCATAAGAAATCGCCTCTGTATATTTTTCTTGTAAAAAGTAATGGTAAGCAAAGTCATCATAGAGAGAATATAGCGTTGAATTTATATTATGTTCTATTAAAATGCTTTCGACTTCTGTATATTTTTGATAAGCGAGTTCAAATTCCTCTCTTTCATCATGATGTCTTCCTTGTTCCATAAGGGTATTCGCTATGCCTGTAAAGTCATTTTCTACTCTAAAAAACGCCAAGGCTTCATTATAGAAAATTTGTGCAGAGTCGCCCTTTTCTAAAAAATTTCGGTAAATGATACCTGTATTAAGTAGAAAATCCCCCCTCATAGCTTCTACCTCTAGTTTTAATCCCGCTCGATAATATTTTAATGCTTCTAAATGTTGTTCTTCTGCGTACAATAATCCTATATTATTCAGTAATACGGCCTCTTCATACGAACCTGGTTGGTATTTTCTGACCAATTCTAATGATTTGAGATAGACTTGTAATTCTTTATCGGGTTTACCTATATTACCGTAATATATACCGTAATTAAAATATACTTTACTCATTAGAGACTCATCTTTATATTTACGCCCTTGTTCCTCAAGAAGTTGAGTATATTTTAGTAGGCTGTCTGCCTTTGAACCCTTTACATAGTGACTTCCAAAAATAGCATCATAGGCTCTAAAGATTCCTTCTGGAAACTTTGCTGTATTGTAATGTGCTAATGCTTTATGAGCATATTCAATACCTTTTTGAGGCTCGTAATATAGATATAACTCATACAGTTCTATATAATGATTAGCTTTAGTCGTATCTTCTGTAGTCGCTTTGATGAGTGATAAAATGCTATCACGCTCTTGCTCAATATCTTGTGCTATGCTAGCATAGGATACTAAGGTTGTGATAGTGAGCAGTAATATTATTTTAAACAAGTACCTCATTTATATATACTTTAGACTAATTTTTAATTTGATTTTTAAGAAAACATAACTATCATATTATGCAGCCAAATATTCACTAGGGTATTTTCCATACTGTTGTTTGAAATTTTTAGAAAAGCGTTTGACATCTTTAAAACCAACTGAATAAGCAGTTGCTTTTACAGAATTTACATTACGATTTTCTAATAAATCTCTTGCATAGCTTAATTTTATATTTCTAATATACTGAGAAGGAGTCATCCCTGTCAATCGCTTTATGGTAGGAAAAAAGGAAGAGTAACTAACAGGTAGTGCTTCCACGAGTTGATTGATGTTATAGTTGGTATTACCAATATTATCTAGAATAAGCTGTTCTATTGTTTTAAGTAAATCGACATCTTTCTGACTTACTTTTGGTTGTTGTGTAGTGATTTCAGTTGTTATGATTGATACATCTGCTTCATTAATTTGTGCTACAACCTTATTTTCTTGTAAACCACAAATATTATCTACCCGAACTCGTAATTCTTCTTGTAAGAAAGGTTTGGTTAAGTAATCATCAATACCGATTCGGAAAGCATCTAACTTATCCGTTTGACTGGATTTTGCCGTTAGCATCAAAATAGGAATATGCCGATACTCATCTTGATTTTTTATTGTTTTGGCAAAGGTAAATCCATCCATTACAGGCATCATGATATCAGAAATAATTAGAGTAGGCATGGTTTGCTTTAAGATTTTGAGGGCTTCTTCTCCGTTTGATGCTAAGATCACAGTGTAGTCTTTTTCTAATAAACTTTTAATATAAATACTCATTTCAGGATTATCCTCAACGACTAATATGGTATTTTTAGTTGTAGAGGGTTGTGACAATGTTGTATCATTATATTTAATGGAAGGTGTATATTGAATTAATCTTATAAAATTACTTTGAGCTGAATTGACTGTTGAATTTGATGCTAGTGTAGTTGGAAAATTAATCGAAAACGTACTGCCTTTGTATAGTTCACTAGATACACTTATCCTTCCTTGAAGGAGCTGCATATATTCTTTGCAAATCGCTAGACCTATACCCATACCACCCGCACTAGAAGCGTTGGACTGATAATATCGTTGAAAAACATGTTGTAAATCTTTAGTAGGAATACCTCTACCTGTATCTTTTACATGAATAGTGATTATACTATCTTGTATTGCTGCCGAGAGTGTAATTTGCCCACTAGCACTAGTAAATTTAAAAGCATTGGTCAGTAAATTTCTAAGGACAATGAGTAGTTTCTCACCATCCGAAGTGACTGTAATTCCTTCATCAATTTGATTATCAATTTTAAAATTGACCTTTTGATGTTCGGCTAAAGGGGTAAATCTATTGTTGAGATAGTTGAGCAAATCAACGAATTTGAAGGAAACAATATTAGTTTGTATTGGATTTTTTTCACTTTTTACTAAATCCAATAATTGCTTAGTGGTGTAAGATAGCGTTTGTACATTATTATTGACTATCGAAAGTCGTTTTCTATCCCTTTGATTTAATTGACTTTGAGTCATGATGTCTTGTAGGGGACCTGCGATTAAGGTAAGTGGGGTTTGGAGTTCATGAGCAACATTGGTAAAGAGTTTACTTTGATAATCATAGAGTCGTTTAAGTTCATTAGCTTGACTTTCTATGGTTTTTTTACGCTCTAAATCTTGTGCTAAGGCTTTATTCCTATTTGTGAAAAACCTATATGCAAACCATCCTCCAATCAATAGGGCAATGATGAAAGCTACGAGTCCGTATCTAATCGTTTGTTGTGTTTTTAATTTAGTATTGAAGACTGCTTTTTCTTGCTCAAATTTATAATTGGCTTCTAATTGAGTGATTTTAGCAATATTTTCTCTACTAATTACGGTATCTTTTTCCGCTTGATATTTATTGAGGGCATTGAAAGCGGCTTGATAATCGCCGGCATCCTCATAAATTTGCACTCTTTTCTTCAGTAAATCCAAGTCATAGGTTCTGCCTGTATGCTTTATCATGGTATCTGCCTGTTCGACATACTGTACGGCTTGAATATAATCTTTTTGAGTTATTGCAAACTCTGCGTATAACAAAAGAAATTGTATTGGATAAAGATTTGGTATGTTATTTAAATTTACTTCAAGTTCTGCTAGGAGGGGTTGTAATTTTTTATACTGCTTTAGTCCGAAATAAGAGTTTGCCAATGTAAATTTTGCAAGCCAAATTGTTAATTCATTCCCTGATTTTTCAACAGAAGATAATAGTAATTTTAAGGTAGGAAGTGCTGCTTTATATTTCTCTTGAATATGATAAATATTTACAATATTTCTTAATGCTTCTAATTGATAGGATAAACTTGTATTATTTGTTGAAAGTATATCATAACATTTTTGAATATGATTAATAGCTGTCGTATAATCATAAAGTTGTTCATGGACTTGTCCTAAATATAGATAAGCAATAGCAATACTTTCTTGTTTCTTAGGACTGTCAGATTGCTCATACCGTTTTATAGCTTCAAGAAGGTGATTCGCTGCCTTTTTATATTGTTTGTCATATATTAATGCAATACCTAAATTCATTAGTGTACGAGTATATAGTTTGGTATTTTCTTTACACAAAGGATGTGTGATTATTTGATTGTAATAGTCTATTGACTTTTTAGTGTTCCCTTTGTTGTTGTGAAGAACGCCCAAGGCATTTTTTATATTTAAAATTTCGTCCTCATTCTTATTGACCGTGTGAAAATCCAAGAGGGTATGGGCAATGGCAATACCTTTATCCACTTCTCCATTGTACATCCAAAAGGGAATCTTTGAAAATATAATCTTACCCCACTTCTCCTCCATATTATTTTTCTGTGCAAGGTCAGCAGCTTGTTCCGTATAGTCAATAAACTTATCCTTATCCGTATTTCTATATTGATTACCTAAAGCTATGAGTGCATCAATTTTAGCTTCTATTGTTGTAGCTTGAATAATAACATTATTTAGACTGTCAATTGCTGTAGTATCTTGAGCTTGAGAAAAAATAGTTGTGATACTTGAAAATAAAAGTAGCAATAGTAGTTTGTAGCTCGTCATCTGTTCTCATTTAATACGTTTATCTCTCTTACATGCAAATAACATAAAAAAACATTAAAATCTAGCTCCAAATTCGTTTCCAAAAATCTAAAAATCCCTGTATTAGAGGTTTAGCTACCCTATTAAGAGATTTAACTACCCTATTAAGAGGTTTAGCAGATATGGTTTATAGCTTCATCTCCTTTATCTCCTGTATGTTTGTGACTACATAAACGAGAGACACCTACCTCCATCATATTCCAATATTGTGTGCATATACACGGATCTTTAAACGAATTCTAACAAGTAGAACGATATGAATAAATTGGTACTAATTCTAAGTAGTATAGTCATTGCTATGCTTTTTTTGCAAGATATTCAAGCTCAATATTTACTTAGTCATAATTGTAATTCTGGTACAGGTGATATTACGGTAATTATGCAAGGGACACAAGGACAGACAAATCCTTCTATAAATATTGGAAATATTAGTGCTACTACAAAAATTCTTGTAACCGTATGGATTGAAAGTAATGACTGCCCAGGCAATAATTTTGTAAATAATCTTACAATTTCCAACGGCAGTCAATCTGTAACTGCATCAGGTATAAATGTAATTCAAGCTCCTTCCTCAACTTATACAGAGCGCCTCTATCGAGCAACGATTAATAATCCTACGAGTAGTGTAGTTAGTATTTCAAATATGAGTGGCTGTACACCCGCTAGTGTATCTATTCAAAAGGTAGAATCTGGTGCAAATAGAGCTTCCTATGCTTATGCTATTAATAAGGAATTTCATTTCACGAATCAAACCTATAATGTGAATATTGGTTCAGCTACGCAATCCAGAGATATTCGGATACAAGTACCAATTCACGAAAAATCAAATGATGGGCGTATCGCAAGAGTGGAAGCCTGGGGCAATGGTGTGCCTGTACAATCCGCACAAATTACCTATCAAAATAGTGGAAACGAAGCAGGGTTGATTGTATTGGATATTAGTAATGTTCCTGCTTCTACGACTTCGCTCAATATCAAAATTATTTCTCCAACCGTTAATGGAGATTCCTTTGGTGTAGGTATCATAACAACCTACACTAAGACGGCTTGTACGCCAGGTTGTAGTCCACTGACTAACGCAGGTACAATTTCGGGTAGTAATAACTTTTGTGGTTGGCTTTATGGTACATTTAATTTGACGGGTACGACACCCTCTGGTGGTTATGGAAGTAATATACAATATCAATGGCAATATCGACTTCGTTCACCTTGTAACACTTCATGGGGTAGTTGGACAAACTGGGTGACGACTAAAGATGTTGTATGGAATTATAATGACAATAAAGACCATCAATTTCGTCGTTTATCCAAACGACAAAGTTGCGGAAATTGGGTGTATTCCAATACAATTTCTGTTTTAGGAAGTCATGCTTTAAATAATGCAGGAAGTATCTCCGGCGGTGGTACATTTTGTGGTAGCGTTGGTAATGTTACTTTAGGGAATGCAAGTAATGCAAGTGGTGGTTGTGGCGGAACAATTCAATATGGTTGGGATTATCGGACAAAAAGTGCTTGTGGTGGTTCATGGGGTGCATGGCAAGTATGGAATGGTCAATCGGGTACTACGGCAAACTGGGGCGGTGGTACATTAGACCATCAGTTTAGAAGAAGAGCGAAACGTTCAACTTGTGGCAATTGGAGCTATTCCAATGTGATTACTTTTGATATTCAATCTCCGTTATCAAATGCAGGAACAATCTCTGGTAGTAATAATTTTTGTGGTTGGCTCTATGGCACATTTAATTTGACAGGTACTACACCATCAGGAGGTTGTGGAGGTAATATAGAATATCGCTGGCAATATCGACTTCGTTCACCTTGTAACACTTCATGGGGTAGTTGGACAAATTGGGTGACGACTAAAGATGTTGTATGGAATTATAATAACAATCAAGACCATCAATTTCGTCGTTTGTCAAGACGACAAGGTTGTGGTAATTGGGTGTATTCTAATACGATTTCTGTTCTGGGAACTCATGCTTTAAACAATGCAGGAAGTATCTCCGGCGGTGGTACGTTTTGTGGTAGCGTTGGTAATGTTACTTTAGGAAATGCAGGTAGTGCAAGTGGTGGTTGTGGCGGAACGATTCAATATGGTTGGGATTATCGAACTAAAAGTGCTTGTGGTGGTTCATGGGGGGCGTGGCAGGTGTGGAATGGTCAATCGGGTGCTACGGCAAATTGGGGCGGTGGAACACTAGACCATCAATTTAGAAGAAGAGCCAAACGTTCAACTTGTGGAAACTGGGTTTATTCTAATATCATTACCTTTGATATTCAATCTCCATTGATCAATGCAGGTACAATTTCAGGTGGAGGTAATTTTTGTGGTAGCATTAGTGGTAATCAAACGTTAAGTAGTTCAAGTAGTCCTTCTGGCGGTTGTGGCGGAAGTATTCAATATCAATGGGAGTTTCAGACAAGGAGTACATGTGGTAGTTCATGGAGTAATTGGAGTAATTGGACAGGTCGAACAAGTGCATCTGCTACTTGGGCTGCGAATACTACACTAGACCATCAGTTTAGAAGAAGAGCCAAACGTTCAACTTGTGGAAACTGGGTTTATTCTAATGTTATTACCTTTGATATCCAATCTCCATTGATCAATGCAGGTACAATTTCAGGTGGTGGCAGTTTTTGTGGTAGTATTAGTGGTAATCAAACGTTGAGTAGTTCAAGTAGTCCTTCTGGCGGTTGTGGCGGAAGTATTCAATATCAATGGGAGTTTCAGACAAGGAGTACATGTGGTAGTTCATGGAGTAATTGGAGTAATTGGACAGGTCGAACAAGTGCATCTGCTACTTGGGCTGCGAATACTACACTAGACCATCAGTTTAGAAGAAGAGCCAAACGTTCAACTTGTGGAAACTGGGTTTATTCTAATGTTATTACGTTTAATATCTTCTGTCCTACAGATTTAGACCAATTTACAAAGGTCAATAATGGTAGCTACATACTGGGTAATACCGTGACGGTATGTTCAGGTGATGATTTAATATTAGATTTCGGGGGTACTTTTGGTTCAAACTGGAATTTTGTATTTAAACGACCAGATGGAACGAATTTTTCAGGCGGTACAAATGGTGTGGATAACGACCAAATATTGCTACCTAATATTCAAGATGGTTCCGTTAATGAAGGTGTCTGGGAAGCAACCTACACTGACCCTAATGGTTGTAGTGTAACAGAAAGTTTCACCGTTAATATTAATCCCAAAACGACGATAATACCTTACATTAGGGTTAATTCGGGAGCTTGGTCAAATACAACTACTACTACGCTCTGTGAGGGCGGAACTTTTAGATTAGGTACTCAAGGCGGCTTACAAACTGGAATAGTCCTTACAAAACCAGACGGAACTACAGATAATACACCTGATGGAAATGCTTACTTTGAGATAACTAATGCCGCAACAAGTGATGCAGGTATTTATACCATCACCTATACTAATTCAAATGGATGTGTCAGTACACAAAATTATACTGTCAATATCAATGCAAAAACGACTATTATACCCTACATTAGGATTAATTCGGAGGCTTGGTTAAATACCATAACAACAACGCTCTGCGAAGGCGGAACACTTAGATTAGGCACTCAAGGTGGCTTACAAAGTGGTATTGTCCTTACGCTTCCAGATGGTACTATGGATGATACACCTGATGGAAACGCTTTTTTCGTAATAAATAACGTAACAACAAGCGATGCAGGAATTTATACCATTACTTATACGAATCCAAATGGATGTGTTAGTACACAAAATTACACGGTGACCATTAATGCTAATCCAAATATCACCTCTATTACAAAAGTAGATGCAACTTGTGGACAAAATGACGGTTCGATAACTATCAATTTTATTGACAATCCAAATCGTACACAGATAGAATTTAGTTTAGACGGTGGAAATACCTATCAAGCACAAGTACTCGATAATAGCGGAAGTGTTACCTATAATAATTTAGCCCCTGGAACTTATGACCTTTGGGCGCGTTGGGGCAATGATGAATGTCCTATCAATCTGACCAACCAAACCATTTCTAATCAAGGGCAAGCACTCGGAAATCCAGGTACGATTTCTGGTGGTGGTACTTTTTGTATTAGTATTCCCAATGGAAACATCACCTTGAATAGTACCGCTGGTGCAAGTGGTGGTTCTGGGACGATTTCGTATCAATGGGAATACCGTGTTCGCTCTATTTGTGGTACAACTTGGGGTAATTGGACAACTTGGACAGGTCAGACAAACGTAACCGCTACCTTCGTAGTCGGAAATAATAATAACACCCTAGACCATCAGTTTCGCAGAGGTGCAATACGGTCAAATTGTGGTAGTGTAACGTATTCCAATATCATTACTTTTGATATAGAATCACCGTTAATAGATGCAGGTATAGTTTCAGGTGGAGGTACTTTTTGTGGTATCATTAGTGGTAATCAAACACTCAATAGTACAGGTATAGCCTCAGGTGGTTGTGGTAGTAATATTGAATACCAATGGGAATTTCGTACGCGTTCTGTTTGTAGTACAACTTGGGGCAATTGGACAACTTGGACAAATCGAACAAGTGCATCCATTACTTGGGTCGCAAACAATACAGAAGACCATCAATTCCGTAGAGGAACAAAGCGATCAAATTGTGGGAGTTTAATCTATTCTAATGTTCTTACCTTCGATGTAGAATCTCCATTTACAGATGGTGGTTCTATTTCTGGAGACGAAACAGGTTGTGATAGCTATGACCCGACAAATATCACTTCTACAGCAAATCCAAGCGGTGGTTGTGGTGGTAGTACGGAATATCAATGGCAATCCAGAACGGGTACAAGCGGTGCATGGACAGATATTAGTGGTGCAATAAGTGCGACTTTTGACCCTAGTACAATTTCACAAACTCAACAATATCGTAGAGGTGCTAAAAGGTCGGGTTGTGGTAACTTTGTATATTCTAATATCATTACAAAAACGGTTACTCCAAATCCAGTAATTGTCTGTGAAGCACATCCTAATAGCAGCGGTTGGATAACCTTACCGACTTGTGCTATTACAGTTTGTATCGGTGAACAATTACAATTGAGTGTCAATCCAAATGTAAATACGGTGAATTGGACAGGTCCCAATGGATTTACAGCAACCAATGTAAATTTCATTGATTTAGGAACAGTTGCAGCGAATGAAGCAGGTGTTTATACCGCTACTTTGACACAAAATGGTTGTACGGTTAGTGAAGGTATAACGGTGAATGTCCGTTCTATTCCAAATGTTACTTCCATTACAAAAATGGATGAAAGCTGTGGTCAAAGTAATGGTTCAATCACTTTTAACTTTACAGATGACCCTGATTTTTCCAATGTTGAGTTTAGTTTAGATGGTGGAACGACTTATCAAGCACAAGTACCCGATAATAGCGGAAGTGTAACGTATAGTAATTTAGCATCAGGTACTTATGACCTTTGGGTGCGTTGGGGCAATGACCAATGTCCAATAGATTTGGGTAGTCGCACTATTGATGCTAATCCAGCACCCAATGCAGGTACATTGACTGCGGATGCTACACCAATTTGTATCTCAGGTAGTGTAACTATATCTGCTACACCTGATGGTAATATATTCGTACCAACAGATTATGAAGTGGTTTATGTCTTGACAAGTGGAGCAGGTTTAGTTATCGAACAAGCAGGTGCAACATCAAGTTTTACGGTAAATGCCGCAGGAGACTATACAATACATACATTGGTAGCAGAAACAAGTGATAATACCAGTCCAGACTTTTTTGATTTAAGTACGATTACTTTTGGAATGACTACAGGATTTGATGTCAATGGCTTATTACAACAAGGAGGCGGTAGTATTTGTGGTAGTTTAGATGTAATGGGTGCACCAATTATAGTTGACCCTGCACCAGTAATTGTCTGTGAAGCACATCCTAATAGCAGTGGCTGGATAACCTTACCAACTTGTGCGATAACCGTTTGTATTGGTGAATCATTACAATTGAGTGTCAATCCAAATGTAAATACCGTAGATTGGACGGGCCCTAATGGATTTACAGCAACCAACGTGAATTTTATTGATTTAGAGACCGTTACTGCAAATGAAGCGGGTATTTATACCGCTACTTTGATGCAAAACGGTTGTACTGTTAGTGAAAATATAACAGTAAATGTTCTTGCCGTTCCAAACATTACTGCTATTACAAAAATAGATGCAACTTGTGGTCAAAATAATGGTTCAATAACGTTTGAATTTACGGATGATCCTGTCCGTTCACAGATTGAGTTTAGTTTAGACGGCGGAAATACTTATCAAGCACAAGTACCCGATAATAGCGGAAGTATTACCTATAATAATTTAGCATCTGGCACTTATGACCTTTGGGTTCGTTGGGGCAATGATGAATGTCCTATCAATCTAAGTAATCAGACCATTTCTAATCAAGTAGGTCTAACCGTTAGTACGAGTGCTGATCAAACAATATGTGAAGGAGAAAATGCGTCCTTAATGGCTACGGCTACAGGTGGAACAGCACCTTATACTTATAATTGGAATAATGGTTTAGGAACTGGAGCGAATCAAACCGTTTCACCGATGACGACTACAAATTATACCATAACGGTTACAGATGCCAATAGCTGTACCGAAACGGCTCAAATAACGGTTAATGTGTTGAATCCACCAACTGTTGATGCCGGAATAGACCAAACTATTATTAGTGGAAATAGTGCCAATCTTATGGCAACTGCCACAGATGGAACAGCTCCTTATACTTATAATTGGAATAATGGCTTAGGAAGTGGGGCTAGTCAAACCGTTTCACCAACGACTAATACGACTTATACCGTAACGGTTACAGATGCCAATGGCTGTACAGATACGGATGATGTGACCGTAAATATTAATCCTTGTAATGTTACCATCGATGCAGGAGCAGACCAAAACGTTTGTCAAAACGATGCACTAACGATTACGGCAATACCAACAGGAGGAACTGCACCATTTACGTATGTTTGGAATGATGCAAGTAATACCACAGCAGCCACACTAAATGTGAATACCTCTCTTTCTCCAAATCCAAGTCAAGTTAGGACATTTACGGTAACGGTTACAGATGCAAACGGCTGTATGGCTACTGATGATGTAACGGTCAATATTAGGCAACAACCTGCTTTTAATAGTATCACCACACAAGATGAAACTTGTGGTAATAACGATGGGGCGATTACATTTAGTTACGATTTAAATTCTACCGAAACGACTTTAGAAATTAGCTTAGATGGAGGGGGGACTTATCCTTTTACCGTCAATGTTGATGGAAGTTCGCCTGCTACCAATATAGGAACACCTGATGCCTTCCCGTGTGAAGCAGGGTTTTATCAAATCATCAATGGTGGTGGTGCTAGTAATGGTCAGCTATTTATTTTTGATGTAAATTCTAATAGTTATGTGCCTATTGGTAGTCCTTCGGGTATTATCACAAATGCAATTGGCTATAATACGATTGATGGTTTTATCTACGGAATAGCTCACACCGCAGGTTTGGACGCATTAGGTGCAACAATAGCACAGGGCGATTTACTAAAAATAGATTCAGATGGTGAGGCTTTTCGAGTAGGGAATGTTAATACTGTTAGCTATAATAATGGTGATGTTAATAATGGTTATCTTTGGTTGACACAAGGAACTAACATCATAAAGGTAGATGTATTGAACGCAAATACTACTGTATCAGCGACATTGAGTGGTTCTATTGGCGTAGATTTTATTATCATAAATAATAATATTTATTCTGCTGCTGGTAATCAATTATATTCGGTTGACATCAGTAATGTCTTAAATGGTCAAACATTGACCAGAAATACTTATAGTGTTTCAAATTTACCGTCATCAGGGGGTTATGGCGCGATTTGGGCAGCTACAAATACGACAACTGGACAAAAAGAAATGTATGTCTCTAATAATAATACAGGTAATATTTACAGAATTGATAATTACAATACTTCCTCTCCAACTGCTGTACAGATAGCAACAGGAACATCCACAGGGAATAATGATGGTGCAAGTTGTCCGAATGCACAAGCAGGTCTTTTCTTAGGTCAAGACTCTTACACTATCAATAATTTATCGGCTGGTGCATACAATCTTCGAGTACGTTGGGGCGATGGAGCATGCCCAGTTGATCTACCTAGTGTGACGATAAGTAATCAAGATAACTTGACTGTTGATGCAGGCAATAATCAAACCTTTTGCTTAGGCGAAAATCATCTTAACGTATCGCTTTCGGCCTCAGGAAGTGGGGGAACACCGCCTTATACTTATACTTGGGATAATGGTCTGGGTGTTGGACAAAATCAAACGATTACGAATTTAACAACTACCACGACTTATACAGTCACCATAACCGATGCAAATGGCTGTACATCAACTGACCAAGTAACGATTACAATCAATGATTTTCCTGATATTCAATTTACAGTAACTAATCCTAGTTGCGGAGTGAGTAATGGTGCAATTACGTTTAGTTTTCCCGATCATCCCACTCGTTCACAACTCGAAGTGAGTTTTGATGGTGGTAACACTTATCAACAACAATTTGCCGACAATTTGGGAACACAAACGTACAGCAATCGCTCTGCAGGGATTTACCCAATTTATGCTCGTTGGGGTAATGATGATTGTCCTTTATTTTTAGGAACAGCGATTTTAGAAAATAGTCAGGGCATAAAAGCTATAATTGAAGGTGATAATCATATTTGTCCTGGTGGTAGTACCGATCTATATGCTCAAAGTGATAATGGCACGGCTCCTTTTAGCTATCAATGGTTCACCGATGCGGGTTCAATTGGTACGAATAACTTCATCACCGTCAATCCAACTACAACTACGAGATATTCTGTAATGATCACAGATGCCAATGGCTGTATTGCTTATAAAACCATAGCTGTTCAAGTAAGACCTTGTGGTGAAATCTGTAACAATGGAATTGATGATGATGGAGATGGATTAATTGATTGTGATGATAGTGAGTGTATAACAGATAAAACGGGGGCAATTAATAAAAATGATTAAGCGATGGTATTATTGAATAACTTGTTAAAAATCACATAATAATTCACTTAAAAATAGCTTATAGTATAATTTTTCGATTAAACCAGTTTGTATATAGTATCAATCAAATCTTGTGAAGTAATACTAAAAAGTAACTACAGCCCTCTGTCCCACTAGGAATAAAAGTATAATTATCATTTATATATT
>CAYLSF010000050.1:0-15296 GCA_964385675.1 uncultured Saprospiraceae bacterium | reverse complement strand
CAATTGAAGATGGTTTGCCCTCAAATACCGTATATGCTATCATAGAAGATGAAGTAGGGCGACTTTGGATGAGTACATTTAAAGGGTTGGTTTGCTTTAATCCCGAAATTGAAAATATTCAGATTTTTAATGAATTAGATGGACTTGTCGAGCCAGAATTTAATCGAACTTCTTATAACAAAGACGAAAATGGACGGATTTATTTTGGTTCGTTAAAGGGGATAACGGCTTTTTATCCAAATGAAATCATTAGAACGTCTGACGTTAATAAACCGATTATAATTACACAATTTTCGATTTATAAAAATGCGGATAATCTGTGGAAAGATTTTACGCAACAGTTAAATAATACGCAACAAATCATTCTTGAACCCTCTGACCGTTTTTTCAAATTAAGCGTTTCGTTATTGGATTTTTTCGATGCCAAATATCTTCGTTATCATTACAAAATAGATGGATTATTAGATAACTTTCAATTGATGAAAGGCAATCAATTGGAAGTCAGTGGTTTGCCTTATGGAAAATATACGTTAAGAATAAAAGGACAAGGTGCAGACGGACGTTTTTCAAAACAAGAATTGGTTTTGCCGTTGATTGTGAAAAGACCATTTTATTTACAATGGTGGTTTGTTTTGTTGGCACTTTGTTTAATTGGAATTGGGCTTTATCAAATTTATCTTTGGAGGGTACGACAATTAAGCGAACGACAGCGGGAACTAGAGTTTTTAGTAAAAAAACGAACGGCTAAAATAGCAACACAAGCCGAACAGTTAAAAGAACTGGACGAAGTCAAATCAAAATTCTTTGCTAATATTTCACACGAGTTGCGCACGCCTTTGACTTTAATTATTGGCCCAATAAAAACGCTACTGAGTAGCCATAATCTAAATAACAAGGAACATACATCCGTACGATTGATGCAGCAAAATAGTCAAAAACTGCTCAAACGAATCAATGAACTCTTAGATTTATCTCGCCTAGATGCCAATAAAATGGAAGTGCGTAATACGCCAACTTATTTATATCCTTTTCTGAAAAATATTTTAAATTCTATTGATAGCACCGCCAATGCAAAAGGTATTCAAATACAATTTAAATATCAACTTTCGGAAGGATTACAACTATTGTTAGATACCGATAAAGTTGAAAAAATCATTTATAATTATCTTAGTAATGCACTGAAGTTTACGCCTAAAAATGGAACTATTGTAATCGTAGCAAAACGAGAAAAAGAACAGTTGCAAATTAGTGTAGGGGATACGGGTATCGGTATTCCAAAAGAAGATCTAGAAAAGATTTTCGAGCGATTTTATCAATCCCACAGTAGAGACGTTGCACTGCAACGTCTTAATCTAAACGGGACAGGCATTGGATTAGCCCTATGTCAAGAGTTAGCTAAAGTGTTAGAGGGTAAAGTTTGGGTGGAAAGTACCATTGGTGAAGGGAGTACCTTTTTTGTACAAATCCCATTGGTAGAATCTTTTGTAGTAAAAGCTGTAGAACCAATTCTTAAGATAGAAAATGACACTCCAATACTTTCTGAGGAACAATCTCTTTCAAAAGATAGTGGCAATAAAGAATTAATCTTAGTCGTAGAAGATAATTTAGATTTAAGGCAATATATTCAGTTAATCTTACAAGACACTTATGATATTAAATTGGCAGAACATGGTCAAGCCGCTTTAGATTGGCTAACGATGAGAAAAGATGAACTATCAAGCGAAAGCCGTTTGCCCTCTCTTATTCTTTCTGATATTATGATGCCAATTATGGATGGTATTGAGTTTTCAAAAGTTATCAAAAATAATGATACATTTCGCCATATTCCAATGATAATCTTAACAGCTCGCCAAAGCATAGACGTCAAATTGAATGCCCTACGCATTGGAATTGATGACTACTTAACCAAGCCTTTTGATAATATTGAATTACAAACACGTGTACATAATCTGATTGAAAATAGTCGGAATAGAAGTCCTCAAAACCCGACTATTAAAGAAGAGACGCCCAAAATTGCAGTTGCCGATTTAAAATGGCTAGAAGAAGTAGAGCAAATTCTTATTGAAAATATCGCTAATCCTAAATATTCTCTAAAAGACTTAGCCCCTAAAATCAATATGTCTTACAACGGATTTCAGCGAAAAATCAAAAAAATCACAGGCTTAACGCCTAAGCAATATCAACGATCTATCAAACTCAATAAAGCACGAATGATCTTAAAAAGTGGTGAAGTCACCACCGTTTCAGAAGTAATGTATCAATTGGGATATGATAACCATTATTATTTTTCAAAAATTTATAAACAAGAATATGGCGTCATGCCAAGTGAAGAACTGTAGCGGCGGCTTCAGCTGCCGTAGGAGTTAAAAATAGTTTCTACTATTAAAAATTTCAAATTTCGGACAAAAAACCGAAATCCGAAATCATACATCCGAAATCAATAGAATAAGGCGGCAGCTAAAGCAGCCGTTACAATGTTCCACAAGGCAATAATTTCTCCCCTTCTGGGCCGAAATTCAGTTTATAAAATAAGTCTTTATCTTTTAAAAATAATCCTGTACGAGAAACACCTCCGTCAGTAGTTGCTAAATGACTCAATAGGATAACGTAAAAGATACAGTCCTCTTTTGGATATATCGTCTTTTGTAATTGACTGGATTTATAAAAATTTCCATCTATAAAATCCTGTATATTTTTCAGTCCAAAACTAAATTCCGTTACTTTATCGAGCGTCATTCTATCGGGAGGTATCAATAATTTAAAGTGAGCATGTGGTAATTTAGCAATTGTAAATGAATCTGCTGGAAAGCTAATATTTAAATCCAACGGTTCATCCAATTGATTCACAATACGGGTCCAAAACACAGCATGACCATAATTCAATTCACTAGGGTTAGGAATCGAACCGCCTCCTCTTGGATAACTATTTTGTATAATAATTCCTCTTCCTACAGAATCAGTATAATCAATTTCAGTATGAATATAACTTTCTTGAGAGAATGGAATTGTTTTAATATCATCTTTCGCTAACTGTATGGTATCTGTCATATCTATCACCTTAGCATCATCACAAGTCACCTTTTCTAGCTTCGGCTGTACACGTTGCCCACAAGAATATAATCCTATGATTAATAACATAACTAAAACGCCCCTTTCCCTTAATTCCATAGTTTAACTGTTTTCAATATTCATTATTTAAAAATCCGTACTAATCAGCCAAATCAGTATTATCCGCTTTTCCATCGCGTCCATTCGTTAATTTAACTTCCAAAAAATCAAAATCCCCCTTTCAAATCACAATTTATGCTAAAATTTATACATCAAACCACAATTTGTGCTAATCAAATGTAAATTTCGAGTAATGGAAAAGCGTCAGATTTGTTGTCAGAAGTCACGATGAGTGAAATAACTAAATGAAAAGTAATAAAATGAAAAGTATTAATTTAAGGCTAATGCTATGCCTAATAATTGCATGGCTCATTCACAACAACACTTTCGCACAAATCGCCATCAACACCGATGGTAGCAATCCTAATACTTCTGCGATGCTAGATGTACAGAGTACAGACAAAGGAATGTTAATTCCAAGAATGGATAGCACCGCACGAAACACCATTTTAAATCCTGCAACAGGCTTACTTGTTTATGATACATCAACGATTAGTTTTTGGTATTACGACAATAATCAGTGGAATGAAATTAGAAATAGCAATGCAAAATTGACTCCTAATGACTTGTTAGATACATTACCTGAGCCAGACCTTGCCTGTTTAAAAGTAAAAGGAACGTTAGGAATTGGTAGTTTTCCTAATGATGTAGTGGTATCTGATAATTATGCTTATGTGGTGGATTTGGGGAGTAAAGATTTAAAGGTAATAGATATAAGTAACCCTGCTATACCCAATGAAGTCGGAGCGATAGGAATTGAAGAGTTATCTTATGCTGTAGCAGTATCTGGCAATTATGCCTATATTATAGATGGAAATAAGGATAGTATCAAAATAATAGATGTAAGCAATCCGACTACCCCATCTTGGAGCGGTAGCTTAAAGATTGGCGGCGATCCTTTTGCGATAGCCGTATCGGGGGATTACGCTTATGTGACAAGTTTTAGTAGTAATGATCTAAAAGTGATAAATGTAAGTGTTCCCGTGGCACCGAGTTTAACAAGTAGTTTATCATTAGGAGGGACACCTCAAGATATAGTCGTATCGGGAAACTATGCTTACGTAACAAGTTCTGGTAGTAATGATATAAAAGTGATAGATATAAGCAATCCGGCTGCACCTAATCAAGTTGGCGTCTTAGGCATTGGAGATGCACCGCTTGCTGTAGCCGTATCAGGCAACTATGCCTATGTCGTAGATGATAATGATGAAGACATTAAAATTATAGATATAAGTAATCCCACTGCACCCAATCAAGTTGGTAATTTAACATTAGGTGTTTCCCCCTGGTCAATAGCAATCTCTAATAATTATGCTTATGTAACCGACATAGGCAATAATGATTTAAAAGTAATCAATGTGAGCGATCCGACTGCACCGGCTCTGGAAGGTAGTTTAGAGATTGGTACAGATCCTGTTTCAATAGCGGTAGCAGGCAACTATGCTTATGTCATTGATGAGAATAATGATGATCTAAAAGCAATACAAATATTTTGTGATAATTTAATTTCATATAACCCCGTAGATGGTCAATTTGAGACTATAATTAATGTTGACAATCAAGTCGTTGATAAATTTAATCTAAGTAGCACTACCCTTCAGTTATCTTTAGAAGACGATGGAGAATCGGACTATACGGTAGATTTAAGTAGTTTTTTAGATAATACAGATAATCAAACCATAGATAAACTTAATCTTAATAGTACGACTTTAGAACTATCCTTACAGAATGATGGAGAAGCTGACCAAACAGTTGACTTATCATCTATCAATACTGATAATCAAACTATTGATAAATTAGAATTGGATGGAACAACACTTGAAGTTTCATTATCCAATGATGGACAAGCTGACGAAACCGTAGATTTAGCTAGCCTAAATACAGATGAACAAACTTTATCATTGAATGGTGCGACTTTGAGTATATCAAATGGTAATTCGGTAGATTTATCCTCATTAGCCCCTATAGGTACGATACAAATGTGGCCAACTTCCACACCTCCATCTGGTTGGATTATTTGTGATGGTAGCGTTTTAGGGAGCAATGAATACACTGCACTACAAGCCGTACTTGGGACAGATACGATTCCTGACTTTAGAGGTCGTTTTCCATTGGGTGTTGGGAACAGTGGAGAAAATGGAAGTGCAAGTCATTATTTGGGACAAAAAGATGGCGAAGAAACACATACATTAACGATTGACGAAATGCCTGCACATTCACACGGACTCAGTTTTCTTAAACGAAATAAATCGGGTAATGGTACAGATGTATCTGATTTGACAGGTTCGGGTAGTTCAGCTTCAACAGACTCTGTTGGCGGTAGTCAAGCGCATAATAATATGCCGCCCTATTATACCATAAATTTTATTATCAAAGCAGAATTTTAAGGCAAACGACATATTACAAATCAAATAACAACATTCTTAAAAACAAGGCTAGCGTAAATTTAAGCAAAGTTAAATAACCAGCAATCATTAGTCATTCGTAAAAAAACAAAGGAATACTTTTCATTTCAGAGTGGCGGAAGGCGACTTCGTTCCATATTCCGCCCACTCTTTTTGAGAGGACTATGCTTAAAAACAACCACATCATGAAAAATACAATCACAAAAACAGCAATAGTATTTTTAATTATCATCCCGATAGCTATCGGGACAATTTCAACTGCATCAGCTCAAATCGCTATCAACACCGACGGAAGCAATCCTAATGTTTCGGCTATGCTGGACGTGAATAGTACAGATAAAGGGATTTTAATTCCAAGAATGGACAGCACCGCTCGAAAAGATATTAGTAATCCTGCTACGGGTCTGATGGTTTATGATACAGATAACAATAGCTTTTGGTATTACAATGGTACTAATTGGAGCGAGGTAGGAACGGCTGCTTTTACATCCGAAAACGGCATTACACATTCTAACAACGATACAGATAATTTCGTATTTGGAGCCGATAGTTTGAATTGGGGAACGGGCGAGGAAAGCAAATTAATGTTTGATACAGAAAAAGCTGCATTCAGATTTGGTGTGGTCGGTGATAGTTCTTGGGATGAAGATAGTTTAGGCTATTTTTCATTTGCTGGTGGCTACAAATCGAAGGCAACAGGTAGCGGTGCATTTGTCTTTGGTACAGAAAGTATAGTAAGTAGTGATGGAGGAATAGCTCTAGGTACAGAAGTAGAAGCAAGTGGGAGCGGTGCAGTCGCTTTGGGAGTCAATACAACAGCAAGTGGAACGTATTCTACTGCTTTCGGCATAGGTACAACCGCAAATAATACGGTCACTACCGCTTTAGGATATAACACAACAGCAAGTGGTCAATTTTCTACCGCTTTGGGTTATGAAGTAGAAGCCACTTCTTTTGGAGAAATCGTACTTGGACTTCATAATACTTCTGTTTCCCCAAGTAGCACGACAACCTTTGACGCTGATGATAGATTATTAGTTGTTGGAAATGGAACGCATGATTTAAACCGTTCAGATGCGATGGTGATTTATAAAAATGGCAATACAGCAATCAATGGAGATTTGACCGTAAGCGGTTCAATAATGGGAGCAAATACGGGTTTTTATTCTGAAAATGGTGCAACTCGTTCTTATAATAATAATGATGATTTTGTATTTGGAGCAGATAGTGTAGCTAACATAACTGGAAGTGAGATTAAAATGATTTTTAATAAATCAAAAGGAGCATTTAGAGCAGGTATTATTTACGATGATACTTGGGACGAAGATAGTACAGGTTTCTTTTCATTTGCGACTGGCTCAGGCAATGCAGTAAGTGGTGGCTTTTCGTTTGCCGCTGGTACAGGTAATAGTGTGAGTGGTGATGTTTCGACTACTTTTGGATTTAATAATACGATATATAATAGTGCTTCGATGAGTTGGGGAAGTAGCAATGCACTATATGGAACGGGTACTACTGCTTGGGGAACTGCTCAAACTCTATATGGTGGAAATGCTACTGCCTGGGGGCTTAATAATATCGCAAATGGAGATTTCTCTACGGTTTGGGGAGCGTCTAATGAGGCAAATGGAATATCCACTACAATTTGGGGAACTTCTAATAAAGCAGATGGAACATCCTCAACAGTTTGGGGATATGAAAATAGTATAGAAGGAGATTTAGCAACTGCTTGGGGTAGAGGTAATACCGCACCATCTTATGCAGAAACTGTTTTTGGAACATACAATACGGCTTATACGGCTCAAGATTCTACTGCTTTTGAGAGTACCGATAGATTATTAGTCATTGGAAATGGGATAGATGAGAATAACCGCTCCGATGCGATGATTATTTATAAAAATGGAAATACAGCAATCAATGGAGTATTGACGATTGCTAATACTTATACTTTCCCAACTTCCGACGGAGCAGCGAATCAAGTTCTTTCTACAGATGGAAATGGTGTCATAAGTTGGGTAACTAATGGTGGTAATCAAACGATAGATACTTTACGATTGGATGGTACAAACCTAGAATTATCATTAGAAAATGATAGTGAGGCTGCAATTAGGCTGGATTTAAATAGTTTTTTAGATAATACTGACAATCAAGAACTTTCTCTATCTAATAATACTTTATCTATTTCTGGCGGTTCTAATACATTGAGTTTAAGTAGTTATTTGGATAATACAGACGCTCAAACATTAAGTTTATCTAATGATACTATCAGTATTAGCGGCGGAAATTCTATAGCATTAGGAAGTGCCTTTCTCTCGAATGGTGGTCTGACTTATGGTACAAACAATAGCGATGATTTCATTTTTGGCACGACCAATTCCTTAGATCATATTTCGGGTGCAGAGATAAAATTCTTTCTTGATATAAGTAAAGGTGCATTTCGAGCAGGTATAGTAGAAAATTTTTCATGGGATGAAGATTATGTAGGTGTTTTTTCTTTTGCCGCAGGATATGATAACATAGCTTATGGGGAGGGGTCTAGCGCACTTGGACTTGCAAATGTAGCTTTCGGAGATTATGCTTTTGTAGCAGGTGCATTGTCTGATGCAAATGGTTATAGTTCCATAGCACTTGGTGATGAAGTCCAAGCAACTGGGGATTATTCTTTTGTTGCAGGTAACCTGAGTAAGGCAACAAGTAATTACGCCGTAGCAATAGGTCGTAGTTCCACAGCAAGTGGCACCCGTGCTGTAACATTAGGTAGTTTCTTGACGGCTACCTCCTTCAATGAGATTGTGCTTGGTGTTTACAATACCTCGGTATCTGCAAATAGCAGTACTGCCTTTGATGATGATGACCGATTATTGGTACTTGGAAATGGTTCTAGTTCAAGTAACCGTTCGGATGCACTAGTCATCAATAAAGACGGAAAAGCTTATTTCTATGGAGAGGCAACGGGTATTGATGAGTTTGCATTTACTATTAACAGTACCGTAAATGATAATGTTAGCCGAAATAATGGTTTAAAGATTATAGCAGGTCATGGCTCTTACAATAGTAATAATAAATCAGGTTTTCTAGAATTTGAAGCACCTGATGGCGATTACTGTGGTCGAATTCGTCAAGATGGTAATGCTTCTATCAGTCTTCAAAGTAGTTCTGACAGAAGATTAAAGGAAAATATCCGACCAACAAGTTATGGCTTAACAGATATTTTAAAAGTTGAAGTCAGAGATTATAACTACAAAACAGACCCAGCCACCAGTCAGCATACAGGATTTATTGCTCAACAATTACATACGGTTTTTCCGATGTTGGTAGAAGAAGGTGGTGAAAATCCGAAAAAAAATCCGTGGACAGTCAATTACTCAGGTATGACACCGCTTTTGGTAAAAGGTATTCAAGACCAACAAAAAATTATTGAACAATTGAAGGTTGACAATGAAGAATTAACAAGGACTATGGAAGATTTAAAAGCACAAGTTCAGGAAATTCAAGATTTAAAACAACAAAACGCAGAAATGAAAACCATGCTAGAACAAATTCAATCCCGATTGCTATCGGCACAATTAAATAACCAACAATAATTCATAATCAATTAAAAAATCAAATCCGTAGAGACGTTTTTGTACAGACGTTTTATAAAACGTCTCTACCCACCCTACCTATTCTTTTTAGAAAAGGGGGGATTTAAAAACAAACATATCATGAAAAATACAATCATAAAAACAGTAATCGCATTACTAATTATCAATTGTCAGCTATCAATTATTAATGCCCAAATCGCTATCAATACAGATGGAAGTAATCCAGAGACTTCGGCTATGCTGGACGTTTCGAGTAGCGATAAGGGAATATTAGTACCAAGAATGGATAGTACCGCTCGAAAAGATATTAGTAATCCTGCTACGAGTTTACTGGTGTATGATACGGATAATAGTAGTTTTTGGTATTACAATGGCTCGGCTTGGAGCGAGGTAGGAGCCGTTGCTTTTACTTCTGAAAATGGTATTACACATTCTAAAAACAATAACGATGACTTCGTATTTGGTTCGGACAGTTTAAACTTCGGTTCAGGTTCCGAAAATAAATTTTTATTTAATCAAGCGATTGGAGCATTTCGAGCAGGAAATGTCACCAATTCTTCTTGGGATACCGATAATCAAGGAAATTATTCTTTTGCAGCAGGTCAAAACACCGAAGCAACCGCTACAAACTCTACGGCTTTCGGTCGCTCAACCGATGCAACAGGCGAAAACTCTATTGCCTTTGGACGCTCAACTGATGCGGAAAGCGAAAACTCTGCGGCATTTGGTTATAAAACAGAAGCACAAAATACCAATGCCACAGCATTTGGGGCGTCAACAGATGCAACAGGCGAAAACTCAACTACTTTTGGACAAAATACAGAAGCTGCTGGATTGAACGGAACAGCATTCGGTACTTACACACAAGCAACAGGCGAAAATTCTACTGCCTTTGGATATTATACGGATGCAAACGGTGTAAACTCAACCGTTTTTGGAGATAATGTGGCTACAGGTTCTTATGCAGAATTTGTAATTGGTCATAATAATACGAGCTATACTGTCAGCAATACAACAGGAATAAATGATGCAGATAGACTTTTTGTAATTGGAAATGGATTGAGTACAAACAGTCGTTCCGATGCCTTGATTGTCTATAAAAGTGGCGATATGGAACTAAATGGCCATTTAAAAACAGAAGATAGTATTCAAATCAATCTTAGTGGAACAAGACGTTTTGTGGTTCGGGAAAACGACAATGGTAGCACTATAATTGGTTTACCTAATAATAATGAAAATACCTTCTTAGGGGAAGAGGCGGGTTATGAAACAACAACTGGTGCAAAAAACACCTATATCGGTTATGAAGCAGGTTACCTTAATGAAGAAGGAATAGATAATGCTTTTATAGGTTACCGAGCGGGTACAGCAAATACCTCTGGAAATTATAATACCTTTTTGGGTTCAGAAGCAGGTTTAGTGAGTTTTGGTGGAGATAATAATGTTTATATAGGCTATCAAGCAGGATTAGGGAATATAATTGGTAATAGTAATATTTTCATAGGTTATCAAGCAGGTAGTAGTGAGGTAGGTAGTGATAAACTCTACATCGAAAATTCTAATAGCAGTAGCCCCTTGATTTATGGAGAGTTTAATAATAATCGGGTAGTCATTAATGGCAACAATGGGAATAATGCTAACAATCGAACTCTATTTGTCAATGGTTCTATCGGTGCAACTTCTGCTTTTAACAATGATAGTGACCGCAGATTAAAAACCAATATTCAAACCATTCCAAATGCGTTAGATAAAGTTTTAGAAATGCGAGGTGTGACTTATGCTTGGAAAGATGGCAGAGAAACAGGCGACCGTATGGGCTTCATCGCACAAGAAGTTGAGCCAATTTTACCGCAAGTTGTAGATAATAAAAATGACCATTATACGATGCAGTACGCACCGATTACTGCAGTTTTGGTGGAAGCGGTGAAAGAACAACAAATGCAGATTGAGGAATTGAGAATTAAAAATGAAGAATTGAAAATTAGTAATACGGAACTAAAAGCACAAATTGAAAAAATCAATCAGTTAGAAATCATAGTTCAACAGCTTCAATCCCGATTGCCATCGGAACAATTAAATAACCAACAATAATCCATAATCAATTTAAAAATCAAATTCGTAGAGGCGTTTTTGTACAGACGTTTTATAAAACGTCTCTACCCACTCAACTTATTCTTTTTAGGAAAAGGTAGATTTAAAAACAAACATATCATGAAAAATACAATCGTAAAAACAGTAATCGCATTACTAATTATCAATTGTCAGTTATCAGTTATAAATGCACAAATCTCCATCAATACAGATGGTAACAATCCTGACGCTTCGGCTATGCTGGACGTTTCGAGTATAGATAAAGGAATTTTGATACCAAGAATGACAACTTCTCAACGTACAGCGATTAATAATCCTGCAACAGGTTTATTGGTTTTTGATAATACGACGAACAGCTTCTGGTATTATACCACAACATGGAATGAAATCAGAAATAGTGCGGACAATATCACAACAAATGATATGTTTACCTCGACAGCAACACCTGATTTTTCGTGTTTGGAAGAAATTAGCCAAGAATCTATTGTATCAAGTCCAGACGATATAGTTGTAGATGGTAACTATGCGTATGTAATTGACGATGGTGCAAACCAATTAATGGTCATTGATATAAGCGATGAAAGTAGTCCAACTGTCGTTGGTACATATAATTCAATCACTTCACATGGACAATTGGCAAAAAGTGGAAACTATATTTTAATTGCAGAATATGTTAGTACCAACGGCTTATCTATCATAGATGTCAGCAACCCAACAAATCCGACTTTAGCGACACAGTATAATTTAGATACTCCAACGGATATTACAGTAATCGGTGATTATGCTTACGTTATTGATTTATCAGATAGCGAATTGAAAATTTTTGATATTTCAGATATAATGAACCCAACCCTTGTGGGAAATATAAGTGTCGGAAATTCGCCTTACGCCTTGCATGTAGAAAATAATTATGCTTACTTAATGGATACTTCTACGGATAGTTTGTATGTCGTATCAGTAAGTAATCCGAATAGTCCAACGCTAATGAGTCAAGTTGAACTTGGTTCTACGTCTCATGATGTTTGTGTCGTTGGAAATTATGCTTATGTAGTAGATGGCTATGATAATGATATTAAGGTATTTGACATGAGCGACCCAAGTAATCCCACGTCAGTCGTCAATCAAAATATTGGACCAAAACCATATAGAATTAAGGTATTGAATGGATATATTATCATGACAGATACGGATGAAGACAAAATTAAAATTATAAATATTGACGATCCATCCAATCCGTTTACTGAAAATGAACTTGTAGTCGGTAGTTTTCCCTCTGCAATAGCTGTAAAAGACGGGAAAGCCTATATCGCTGATGTGCATAGTGACGATTTTAGAATCATCAATTTGGCTTGTGTGTCTTCACCCTTGGGATACAATCCGTTAAGTGGTGAAATAGGTGATTATACCTATTCTCCGTCTATTGATGAATTTTCCCTTTCGGGAAATGACTTACAACTATCCTTAGAAAATGATGGTGTAAGCACTTTGACCGTAGATTTATCCTCTTTTATGGATAATACCGATAACCAAACGTTAAGTCTTTCTAATGATGATTTATCTATTTCAAATGGAAACTCCATCAATTTAAATAGCTACTTAGATAATACAGATGCTCAACAATTAACGATTTCAGACGATAGTTTGCATTTAGAAAATAGCATAGGAGTTAATTTATCAATTTATAATAATGATAGCACCAAAGTTTTAAGAGATTCGGATAATGACACTAAAATTCAAGTTGAAGAAAGTAATGATGAAGATATTATTCGATTTGATTTAGGTGGAACGGAATTTTTTAAATTGAATGGTGGTCGAATTGAAGTCTTGAATACAGCACAATCTATCTTTTTAGGTGATGCAGCAGGTTCAAATAGTATCTTATCGGGTACGAAGGACAATGTATTTATCGGCGATTCATCAGGATATAAAAATACATCAGGCTATCAAAATGTTTATATAGGTGTTGAAGCTGGTTATTCAGGTAATGGTAGTACAAATACTATCATTGGTTTTCAAGCAGGATATAATAATACAGCAAACAGTAATGTATTTGTAGGAGAAAGAGCAGGATATAAAAATACATCAGGTAGTCCAAATGTATTTATAGGAGAAGATGCAGGATACAATAATACAGAAGGAGATGACAATGTTTTCATAGGTAGAAGTGCAGGATATAATAATACGACAGGAGGTTATAATATGTTTTTAGGTAGAAGTACTGGACGTTATAATACCACGGGATATTATAATACTTTTTTAGGTAGAAGTACTGGATATTATAATACCACGGGTAGTAGTAATGTATTTTTGGGAAGAGGAGCAGGTCGTAATAACACAACTGCTAATCAAAATGTCTATATCGGTAATGAAGCAGGACACGATAATACAATTGGCGGCTATAATATATTCATAGGTTATCAAGCCGGGTATTCCGAAACGGATAGCAATAAATTGTATATTGAAAATAGTAGTTCTACTTCGCCTTTGATTTATGGAGACTTTTCTACGGATTCCCTTCAAATCAATGGAAAACTAAACATCAATGGTGTTTATAATTTCCCAACTACAGACGGAATAGCAAATCAGATTTTAACCACGGATGGAAATGGTATCGTAAGCTGGGCTGATAATTTACTTACGCTATTAACAGATGCAGATAATGACACCAAAATTCAAGTGGAAGCAAGTAACGATGAAGATATTATTCGATTTGATTTAAGTGGAACAGAGTTTATGCGATTAGATAGTGGACGTATTGAAATTTTGAATACAGGAGGTTCAATATTTATTGGAGATGGTGCTGGTGCAAACGATGATTTATTAAGTAACGATAACGTATTTATTGGCGACTCGACAGGTTATAATAATACAACTGGAGAAGACAATGTTTTTGTGGGTTGGAAAGCAGGTTATGGTAATACAACTGGTGAGAACAATACCTTTTTGGGCAAAAGTGCAGGCACAGCAAATACAGAAGGAACAGATAATACTTTTGTAGGTCGAGCAGCAGGTTTTGACAATACAACGGGCGATGATAATACTTTTGTAGGCAAAAGAGCAGGTTATAATAATACGATTGGTAATAACAATACCTTTTTGGGCGAAAATGCTGGTTATGAGAATACAGAAGGCGTGGACAATACTTTTATAGGAGAGGATGCAGGATACAATACGATTACAGGGTCATATAATACTTTTTTGGGTGCAAATGCTGGATTTAATAATACGGGCGATGATAACACCTTCTTGGGTAGAAGTGCTGGTTTTGATAATACGATAGGATTTCAGAATGTCTTTGTGGGCAGAAGTGCTGGAACTAACAATACTGAGGGCGAACAAAATACATTCATAGGTAGAGCAGCAGGTTATGATGTTACGACAGGGTCGTATAATACTTTCTTGGGTACAAATGCTGGGTATAATACGACAACTGGTAATGATAATATATTTATAGGAAAAGATGCTGGCTTGAATAATTCGAGTGGAAAAGATAACGTCATTATTGGTACAGAAGCTGGAACACAAATAACAACAGGCGAATATAATATCATTATCGGGGATAAAGCAGCTCCAAATATCTCGTCAGGTAAGGATAATGTTATGATTGGATTTGGTACAGGTTTTAATAATGTTGGTGGACAACAAAATATTTTTATTGGTACTTACGCTGGTGCAGGCGGTCAAACGGGCAGTTATAATATTTTTATTGGAAATAATGCGGGTATTAATGAAACCGACAGTAATAAATTATATATTGAAAATAGTGGTTCTACATCACCATTGATTTATGGAGATTTTGCAACAGACTTTCTTCAGATTAATGGACAATTAAATATCAATGGAGTTTATAATTTTCCAACTACAGATGGAATAGTAAATCAGATTTTATCAACAGATGGCAATGGAAATGTGAGTTGGAGTGATAATATAGGTTATCAAACAATTGATACTCTACGGTTGGATGGTACAAATTTACAATTATCATTAGAAAACGATAATGAACAGGCTCTTAACCTTGATTTAGCCAACTTTTTAGATAATACGGATA
>CAYLSF010000049.1:0-15442 GCA_964385675.1 uncultured Saprospiraceae bacterium | reverse complement strand
ATAATCAATACTTTGGTGTTCCCCGTTTTCACGAGGACAGGCTAAAACGCTGTACCTCAATACGCTTTTTATTTCAATACTACAACAAGTATCAGTGCTATGCACCTGTTTCATGCCATATTTAGGTGCATAGCACCTATGCTTATTGTAATAGTATAAAAAAACAAAATGATGTGTAAGGTACAGCGTACCGCCCCAATTTAAATCTGTTTTTTATAATCATTTGATATTCAAAGTAAAACAAATCTATTCATCAAATTCATAACTATTCAACCTAAAAGAAATACCAAATTGAATTAAAAGACTATTAAAATTATAATTCAAATTGGAAGATTGTCTATCGTTAATCTCTGTACCATTAATCGTAAGTAACACACTATTATCATTCAGTTGACGAGTAGCCGTCTCTCGAATTGGATCACCATCTTCATCTACAAATTCGGTCTCGCCCGAAAGAGAAATATAACTATACCGACCAAAAGTGTAGAAGCCTGTAACTTTTGCAAAAACAGAGAGATTTGGTTTATTTTTAAGCGGATATTCAATGTAAATAGCTGGACTTACCGCAAAAGCATGGCTCATCAATTTTGCCCTCAAATCAAAAGTGCTATTGCCATCTATTTGAAATAATTGTTTGGCAGAAGGAAAATATGTACCAAATCTGTATTCACTATAAATAAAACCTGCTCCTAAACTCGGTTGAATAATAAAAGGCTCTGTTATGTATTCATATCCCAAAGCAACTTGCCCTACATAATTGAAAAAATCATTGCCTAATCCAACAAAATTATTGACATTCAAAGTGAAATTTCCCTTCATTAAATAGGTAAAATCAAAAGCTCCCCCATACGCCCAAAGGCTATTAATTTGCTGTATGGTAGCAATGGAATCCACAGGAAAACCATCATCCCAAAATTGAAAATCTATCTCACTTGAATTAGCATTGATTGTATTTAAACCCAATGAAATTTTAATAAAAGAGTTAGTGGGTACGGTTTCTATTTCATAGTCAGATTCTTCCTCTCTCTCCTCTGTTTCATCTTGTGCAAAAGTAGTATTAGGAAGTGTGATGAATAAACTCAAACAGCCGAACAAGAAAGCTAAAAACTTCAACTTCATGGTCAATTATTTTTAATATAAATTGTCCCGAAAGCTTTCGGGATAAATCCTGTAATATAATAGAATAACACTCAATTCATTCAATTGTTAATCAATAATTTATTTGATTTCAAGACAAATTTTCTTGTTAAAAATCTGTTAAACCAAATCTACAGGGTTAACAGGTGTTTTAGACTAACGTTTTGAATGTACAGACAAATAATATATGGTGTTGTTAAAGTTCGTTAAAACATCAATCTCGTTACTTTTTGCAACACAACATTTTTAATTACAAAAGAGTTATACATACAACAAAAACCAATTAGAATAAGGTTTCAACGCCAGTTTTGAAGAAAATTGGCGTATAATTAACTAAACATTATTTAAAATTTCTAATCAAAACTTTAACAAGAAAATGCTTCTGTAAACTTTCAATATAAATTGTAGTTTAACAGGAGGTAAATATAAGAGAGACTATGAAACAACTAACAGCTTTAGTTTTAGCAAGTGTGCTAGGAGGCATCATTACCTTAGGAGGCTATTTTTTACTAATGCCTACTCCTTCTACTTCTCCAATGCAATCGGTAGCTGATCAATCCGCTACACCAAATACGTATGCTCAATTTACCAATAATGCAAATCAAAATATTGCTCCAACAAAAGCACCTTTTGATTTCACACAAGCTGCTGAAAAAACAATGCCTGCGGTAGTGCATATTACGGCTAAGCAAAGTGAAGCAACAGCTAATAAGAAAAAGAAACGCAATAGTCCATTCGACTTATTTGGAGGAGATCTAGATTTCTTCTTTGGGCCTCAAGGACCTAAACAAGGAACAGGTTCAGGAGTTATAATTGACGCAACAGGATATATTGTAACGAATAATCATGTGGTTGACTTTGCGGACGAAATTACGGTAACGACATTTGATAAAAGAAAATTTAAGGCTGAATTAGTGGGTAAAGACCCAACAACTGATTTAGCCGTTATTAAAATAGAAGGTTCTGATTTACAATCCTTGCGTTATGGAAATTCTGATGATGTGAAAGTCGGTGAATGGGTATTAGCCGTAGGAAATCCATTCAACTTGACTTCTACGGTAACCGCAGGAATTGTAAGTGCAAAGGGACGTAGTATTGATATTTTACAAGAACGTGCAGCTATTGAGTCTTTCATTCAGACAGACGCTGCCGTTAATCCAGGAAATAGTGGAGGTGCGTTGGTAGATCAAGCTGGGAATTTAATTGGTATTAATACCGCCATTGCCTCTTCTACCGGGAGCTTTGCAGGATATTCCTTCGCTATTCCAGCACAGATTGTAGAAAAAGTTGTAAAAGATTTAATTGAGTTCGGTTCAGCACAACGTGGATTTTTAGGCATCAATATTCAAAATTTAGATTCTGAATTGGCAGAAGAGTTAGACGTTGATATTTCCGAAGGGGTACATATTGTAGGGGTAGAAGCTGCAAGTGCAGCAAGCGAAGCAGGAATTGAAGATGGTGATGTCATCACTGCAGTGAATGGTAAAGAGGTAAAATCTGCTCCAGAATTACAAGAATTAGTAGGTCGTAAGCGCCCAGGTGATGAGGTAGAGTTGACGGTGATGAGAGGAAGAAGAGTTAAGGTAGTAACCGTTCGCTTGAAAGGTTCAGATGAATGAAATTAGTTGTTCATTGTTGGTTATCGGTTAAATTTAACCAATAACTAACAACTGACAACCGATAAAAGAAATGTTCCATATATGGAATTAATATTGTTTTAAGTTTGGGTTTTTCGTTTTGTTTTGATCTGCCTGTCCTTCTAGGATGGGCAGTTTTGTTTTGAGTTTCCAACTCTCAAATTACTTTTGGGTAAGTTCTTGGATAAGGGTAATTTTACATTTTGATATTTAAATTAAAATAAGAACCTATTGAAAGCATTTTATTTTAAAATTATCATTGGGGCAGGTTTAATGTCAATGATGATTATGGGGTGTGATACTAAAATAGAAGATTGCCTTGATGCGTCTGCTACGAATTTTAATCCTATTGCCGATAATAACTGTTGTTGTACTTATCCTGAATTACAAATGCAGTTAAGTTATAATTTATATAGTCGAGATTCTAGTGGTTTTGCTTTAAATACGACGTATAATGATGATTTTGGAAACCCTTTTCAAATAACTAATATTCCGTTCTATATCTCGCAGTTTCAAGTTATTGATGCTAATGGTAATCGAACAGGTGTAACCGATGAAGTTACCTTATACCTTAATGATGGAACAACGCAAACCGTTGAGGATAATTTCAATATTGTAAAAACAAACACCTTTCGCTATAGCATAGGGACATTTAGTGCCACAGGAGATTATACCCAAATACGATTTTTAGTCGGTTTAGATGCCACCGCAAATCAAACTGTTCCTGATTCTATGGAGGCTACTCATCCTTTAGCTATTAGTTCTGATTCCTTATATGTAAGCAACACGGAAGGATATATTTTTACAAAAGCGGAGGTTATTACTGATACTAGCACAACGACTACCACAACTTATACGGTTCAAGGAGATGCTAACTTAGTTGAAGTTATTTTAGATGCTCCCATTACTATCGCAAAAGGCGTAGATACTCGATATGAAATTAATGTGGATTTTTTAAAGTTGTTTGAAGGGGTGAATTTTCAGACAGATGATGCCACTACAATTTCTACTAAAATACAGGCCAATACAGGGAATATTTTTCAATTGGAGTAATCGTAAAATATAAATTCACCCCAAAAACCAGTTTCGCTTTGGCATGAGTTGCCATAGTAACTGCGATTCTCGTTGTTCCAGTATGTCCACTAGTTTTAAAAATAACAATGCCGTTGTATAAGCATCTCCCCATGCTGTATGCCGTTCTATGACTTCTATGTTATACCGATTACATAAAGCATCTAAGGTGTATTGTTGTCTATCCACAAATTGCTTTTGCGGATGCACGCCATCTATTTTCATGGCTAAATAGGCGGTATCTATTCGATGATTATAAAACTTAAAAGGCGGATAAAACGCTCGTACTGACTTGGTCAATATTGCCAGGTCAAAAGCTACATGATGAGCAATAATGACACTATTATTTAAAAAGGCTAAAAAATCAATCAATGCTTTTTTTACTTCCTTACCTTGAGCCAGCTCATTGGGCAATAGCCCATGGATTAAAATCGCATCATTTTGAATGATTTCTTTTTGATGTAAAATAATTTCTAACGATTGCTTTATGACAATTGCTTTCGACTCAATAGCTACCGCTCCGATAGATATTGGGTAATCTTTTTTTACACTTAGTCCCGTTGTTTCGGTATCTAAAATAACAAATCGTAAGTTTGACCAATGTGTACTTCGATTGGCTGAGGTTGCTTTATGATCTAAGTATGGCGTTAACCATTTAGGTGGAGGTTTAGTGTTGAATAATTTTTGAAACATGGTTGATCTTGGTCATTTGGTTATTAAATTTTTGAGTCAACGGATGACTTTAAGTCACCCGTTGACTTGCATTTGTTACTGAAAGGTCATTCCAAACTGATGTTTAACATACAATTGAATATTTTCAACGGTTTGAAACGCATAGCGTAAGGTTTGCCGTTCTATTTTATTTAAGTCTGTAGGTTGAATGTATCGTCCAGAATCACCATATTTAAAACCATGCAAGGCTCTTGTTCTAATAAATAACTCGTAAGCAGTAGCCGCCTCATCAAATAATTCTGCTCTGTTATTCAGTACCGTTTTTAAGCGTTCAAACCGTTTAAAAGTATTTTTGATATTAGGTATCCCTTCTCGCAAACACAATAGTCGTGCAGCATCGGTTAATGGCATCATACTCCGCAATTTAATATCAAAAAGGTCTTTATTTTCCCCAGATTTTTCTACAATAAAACTTTTGAAAAAACTAAGCGGTGGTGGATTCGATAAAGCATTTCGAGCTAATAAATTTAAAAATAAACTTCGTTGCCCGTCTATATGGCTGATAATATGATTATTTAATCTATCGGCTAAGGTTAAATCACCATACGTTCCTCGCAGGTCAAAGAAAATAGAACTATTCATCAAAGCCTTAGGCTCTGGTACATTGATCCATTTGTTAAAATAACTTTTCCAAACCGATAGCGGTTGATTCCATTTAGGGTTGCGAGCCATAATCTCTCCGTCACAAAGTTTGAATCCACATTCTACCAGAATATTAACCACATATTCCCCTAATTTTAAAAAGTAGGCTTGTACTATAGGTTTATCTTTTTCTTTAGGATCTTCATATACAATCGCATTATCTTGATCCGTTCTCAAAAGTTGCTCTCCTCGCCCTTCACTTCCTAACGATAACCAACAAAATGATACGGGAGGTTGACCAAATCCTTCTGAATCCAATTGTTTTAGTGCAAAGTCAATAGCTTTATGAATCAAGGCATCGTTGATTTCTGTCATAATATCAGTAATAAAATCAATGCTTACTTCTTGTTTCAAATAATTGATTATGAGTTGATCCGCTCGATTTCTGATCTTTTTTAACTTTTCAATACTTCTTGCTTTCAATAATCTTTTTACTAAAATAGCAGGATCATTACCGTGCATCAATAAAACATCATGCTCTGAAGCAATGCCAATCAAAGGCGTTTGATTCGTACCATCTTCGGTCACTACAAGGTGCTTTACCTTATATTTTATCATTTTAATGATATATTCTGAAATAGTCGCATGAGGCTCAATAGTATAAACAGGACTACTCATAATAGTAGTAATCGGCTTTGTATGATGGATATGATTAGCAACTACTTTACGGGTAAAATCTGTATCGGTAGCAATCCCTATCGGTAGGTTTTCTTCATTAACAACAATGATAGAACCAACCCTTCGATATTCCATTTTTTTTGCAGCATCACTAATGCTCGTAGTCGCTGTACATGTCACTACATCCTCCGTAGGATTTACAATTAAAATATCTTCTTGCGTCATAAATTTAGTTGGATCATTTTGTCCAAAAGATCGCAAAGAAGAAAGGGGAGAAGGAACTAAATTAGCCTGTGTCTCTCTAATAATAGGCATTCCCGATGCTAGCCCAGAAGCAAAAAATAAGGCAACTTTAGCATGAGTTTCCATTAGGTTTAAAAAAATCTGCTTAGGTATTGCATAGATTAGACTATCTTCACTAGCTATTGCATTACCAATATAAGGGAGGTCATTTAAGGCTGCCCGAATCCCAAATACATCGCCTTCATCACAAATATCAATTAATTGTCTAGTTGTTTCATACTGTTTTGAAATTTCAAATCGTCCTTTTTGTAAGACAAAAATATAAGGCTGAGGAGGTGTTCCTTCCTCAAATAAGGGTTGATTTTCACTATAAAACTGAACTTTTACACTCGTTGCAATCGGTAGGAGTGTTGCCCTATCTAAATAAGAAAAAGGAGGATGTTGTATCAAAAAATCACAAACTCTGGAAACGATGGTATTAGAAGGCATACTTGCTTAAATTTTTCAAGTAAAAAGAAATTTCTAACTAATGTAAGTATTCTATACCTTCTAGCCAATGATAAAAATCAACATGGGAGAAATTATATAAAGAAAGGGATGGGGTTTAATTAATTTAGGAATAATCAACGGGGGATTTCGAATCACCCGTTGATTAAATATCGGTTATGACCTAGGCGACAGCTTCCTCAACCTCATCTTTCTCTACTTTTAAGTTCTCAATAATAAACTTCTGACGAGCGGGTGTATTTTTACCCATGTAGTAAGAAAGCACCGTATCAATTTCTGTATCTTGTTGTAAAATAACAGGTTCAAGACGAATATCTTCTCCGATAAATTGCCCAAACTCATCAGGCGAAATCTCCCCTAATCCTTTAAATCGAGTAATTTCTACATTTCCCCTTAATGCGTTCATTGCATTTTGCTTTTCCTCTTCACTGTAGCAATACATCGTTTTTTGCTTATTCCGAACTCTAAACAAAGGTGTTTCCAAAATATACAAATGCCCTCTACGCACCAAATCAGGGAAAAACTGCAAAAAGAAAGTCAATAATAGCAGTCGAATATGCATACCATCCACGTCGGCATCTGTTGCAATCACAACATGATTATACCGCAAATCATCAATACTATCTTCAATGTTTAAAGCATGTTGCAGTAGATTAAATTCTTCATTTTGATAGACTACCTTTTTAGTCAATCCAAAACAATTCAAGGGTTTACCACGCAATGAAAACACCGCTTGCGTACTCACATCTCGTGCTTTAGTAATTGAACCACTTGCTGAGTCTCCCTCTGTAATGAATAGGGTGGTCAACTGACGTTTTTCAATATCCTTTTTGAGCGATTTATTTAAATGTACTCGACAATCCCTTAACTTCTTATTGTGCAGGTTTGCTTTTCTAGCCCGTTGATTAGCTAATTTTTTAATACCTGCTATTTCCTTACGCTCTCTTTCAGACTGTTGAATACGCTTTTGTAAAGCCTTAGCTGTTTCTGGATTTTTATGTAAATAATCATCTAAATGCTTCTTAACAAAATCATTGATGAATTTACGTACCGTTTCCCCTTGAGGGGCAATGTGTGTAGAACCTAATTTCGTCTTAGTTTGCGACTCAAAAACGGGTTCTTCTACCCGAATACTTACCGCACCGATAATCGCTGAACGAACATCCGTAGCGTCATAGTTTTTACTATAAAAATCACGAACCGTTTTTACGACGGCCTCTCTAAAGGCGTTTTGATGCGTTCCGCCTTGTGTAGTATGTTGACCATTCACAAAACTATAATACTGTTCCCCGTATTGATTGCCGTGCGTCATGGCAATTTCAATATCTTCTCCCCTAAGGTGAATAATCGGATAGCGATGGGCTTCTACATTTGTCTTGCGAGTCACCAAATCCTTTAAGCCATGTCTCGAATAATAGACATTGCCATTAAAGTGAATTTTCAATCCAGAATTCAAATACGCATAATTCCAAATCTGATTTTCTACAAACTCACTTCTAAATTTGTAATTCTTAAAAACGGTATTATCAGGTACAAAGCTCGTTAATGTTCCATTTGATAAAGTTGATTTTGCAATTTTAGCATCATTCGTTAAATTACCCCGTTCAAATTCTGCTACTTTGGTCTTTCCTTCTCGCACGGCTTGTACCCTAAAATAATTGGATAAAGCATTCACTGCTTTTGTACCAACGCCATTCAACCCCACCGATTTCTTAAACGCTTTAGAATCAAACTTACCCCCTGTATTGATTTTAGAAACACAATCCACTACCTTTCCCAGAGGAATACCACGCCCATAATCCCTAACCGATACTTTCCCTTCTGCAATATCAATTTCAATTTTATTTCCAAACCCCATAGCAAATTCATCAATGGAGTTATCTACTACCTCTTTTAATAAAATATAAATCCCATCATCTGGTGCAGAACCATCCCCTAATTTTCCAATATACATCCCCGCACGCATTCTAATGTGTTCTTTCCAATCCAGCGAACGAATATTATCTTCTGTATAATTAACTGTTGCCATTTTATGAATTGATTGTTATAATTGTTAAACTGTTGCAATTGTTAATCTAATAAAATTAAATGTATGTAGTGTTAACAATTACGAATGATAATATGTTAAACATGATAATTATTGAGAAAAAGGATTCCAGATTTATCCCTATTTTCTGTTTTTCACATTACAACCACAACTGTAAAACAAATTGTTGTAGTTCAAAATTATCATTTTTTCATGTTTTATGCAATTTTTTAAACAATTTGCTTGAAATCTATCCTTATTTTGCAACCATCAGTTACAAATACTCCTAAAGCCTTATGGCATATTATGAAGGCATTGCAGTTAGAACGCAATCAAAAATTGATTGGTGCTATCTGTGCCTTAGCTTTTGGAATATGGCTGATTTTTCGGTTAACTTTTGAGCGAAGTCAGTTAATTTTAGGATTGATTAGTTTGACGGCTGTCGTGATAGGCGTTCGACTTTTATTCAACACCCTACAACAATGGAATATCAAAAGTCATCCTTTAATGCACTTATTACAAACCTCCTCTCAAAAAATTGTTTGGGTATATTCTATGGTAACAGTACGACTACCTTTTGGTATTCAAATGCAAAGAGTAGGCACGGTTTATTTTAAGCTAGATGATAAGGATGAATACACCGTAAAAATACATGAACAAGATCTCAAAATAGTCATGGATTACTTGAACCAACAACTCCCTCAGGTCTCTTTTGGTTACTCGCAAGAAAAAGAACAATGGTATATGGCAAACCCTATGTTATTGCTTCAATATATTGAGGAATAGAAATTATCCAAAACAATAAATTGTAATCATATTGATAATTGTAAATTGTTTTTTATATAATTTGGTGATATATTTGCAATGTTTTAGCCTAAATAGACTTTTACAATAAGGGTTAAGTTAAAACAAATCAATGGATTTAGAAAAATATTGTGTTTACTTACTTTTTTATACACATCCATAAACTAACATTTCCCATATTAGGATTTATGAAAGGATAGATTTTTATTAAATCAAAAAATGTAATTACACATTAATAGATTTATCAATTTATGAATCAGAATCAACATAATATTGAAGATTTAATAATTAAGTTAGAAATTATTACACAATATTATAATCATTCAACTGTGTAAGATTTTATATCTACTATGTGAATCCATAAATTCTATGGAATGATTTAATAGTTATACACAGTAATTCACAAACTACTAACATTAAACTAACACTTATTACAAATTGGTTTACCATAAGGTCTAGTAAAATAGTGTTAAATTTGATGTTACTTAAATTGATGACGATTAAAAATATTTTGAAGTATGCCTGATAAGCCAGACTCTATAAAGAAGATAGCGAACTTCCGTAAAAGCAAGAAAAACGGAGACCTTTCGGAATATGTTTTCGGAAAGGTACAGCCTCAGGCGTTGCCATTGGAAGAAGCAGTGTTGGGAGCGTTGATGTTAGATAAAGATGCCCTTCCTGTAGTTATTGATATTGTACAACCTAATAGTTTTTACACAGAAGCACACCAATGTATTTTCAAGGCCATGTTACGGTTATTTGAAAAGACACATCCTGTTGATTTATTGACCGTTTCAGAGGAACTAAAAAAATCTGGAGATTTAGAGACGATTGGAGGGCCTTATTATCTAGTCGAATTAACCAACCGAGTTGCCTCTTCTGCCAATATTGAATACCATGCTCGTATCATTGCCCAAAAGCATATTCAACGAGAATTGATTAAAGTTTCTACCAATATCATCAAAGAGGCTTACGAAGATACGACGGATGTTTTTGACCTTTTAGATAAAGCAGAGCAAAGCTTATTTTCCATAACAGAGCAGAATTTAAGTAGAGGGAGTGAAGGAATGAGTTCATTGGTAACTCGTGCCATTAAGCAGCTAGAAGAACTCTCTGAACGAGAGGAAGGATTGACGGGTGTTCCGACAGGTTTTACGGATTTAGATCGTCTGACTTCGGGTTGGCAAGCATCCGATTTGATTATTTTGGCGGCAAGGCCAGGTATGGGTAAATGCCTAGGAAAAGGAACTAAGATCGTTATGTTCGATGGTTCTTTGAAAAAGGTTGAGGATGTTAACGTTGGAGATTTATTAATGGGCGATGACTCAACCCCTCGACGAGTTTTATCTTTAGCGAGAGGTCGAGAACAAATGTACTGGGTTCGTCAAAATAAAGGGATTGATTATCGGGTGAATGAAAGTCATATTTTATCACTAAAGAAAAGTAGAAAAGAAGGAAAAGGGGAAAGAGGTAGTGTTTTAAATATCAATGTAAAAGACTATTTACAAAAATCAGATAGATTTAAATCAAATTACAAAGGTTATAAAGTAGGTGTTGAATTTGAAGAACAATCATTGCCAATTGAGCCTTATTTTTTAGGGGTTTGGTTAGGAGATGGTACTTCAAGTGGTGTCTCTATTACATCACAAGACGAAGAGATTATTTCGTATTTAGGAGATTATGCTAACACACTTAATTTAACGTTAAAAACTACAATACAAACTGGAAAAACCAATCAATATGCTATCATTAGGGAAGCTAGAAAGGGAAGTTTTTCGTTACAGGGTGAATTAAGACGTATTCAAGTTTTAAATAATAAACATATTCCACAACGTTATCTTAGTAATTCTACTACAAATCGTTTAGAATTATTGGCAGGATTAATTGATAGTGATGGGCATTATTTAATTGATTCAAATGGATATGGAATTACGCAGAAAAATGAGCAACTGGCTCGTCAAATTAAATTTTTGTGTGATTCTTTAGGGTTTAGAACTTCTTTAAAACCTAAGAAAGCGACCATTAAATCTATTGGATATGAGTGTATTGTTTGGCGATTACGGATTTATGGAGACATTAATAAAATTCCAGTACGGGTTGAACGTAAGAAAGCAAATCCTTGGAAAAGTATTGTTAATTGGCAAGTCACAGGTGTTACTGTAGAAAAAGATATAATAGATGATTATTATGGTTTTGAAATAGATGGTAACAAACTCTTCTTACTAGAAGATATGACTGTTACTCATAATACTTCCGTTGTACTCGCTATGGCAAGAAATGCAGCAGTGGACTTCGGAAAAGGGGTAGCGATGTTCTCTTTGGAGATGTCAAATTTGCAATTGGTTCAACGTTTAATTTCGTTGGAAGCAGAGATTTCGGGTTCTAAGTTACGGAATGGAAAACTAGAGGATTACGAGTGGCAACAGTTGCATAGTTGTATTGAAAAACTAAGTGATGCACCAATTTATATAGATGATACACCGGGTATTAATGTATTTGAATTGAGGGCAAAATGTCGTCGGTTAAAAATGCAACATGATATTCAATTGATAATCATTGATTATTTACAATTGATGACAGGTGGAGGCGATCAAAAAGGAAATCGGGAACAGGAAATTTCGATGATTTCAAGGGCTTTAAAAGGATTAGCTAAAGAGTTGAATGTACCTGTAATTGCTTTATCGCAGTTGAGTCGTGCCGTAGAAACAAGAGGAGGGGCGAAACGTCCTCAATTATCGGATTTGAGGGAATGTATTACAGGAGATACATTAATTTATTTACCTGATACTGGAGGCTATCGAACAGTAGGTTCTTTGGTTGGGAAAAATGGATTTAATGTATTGGCAATGGATGAACACTATCAATTGCAACCTGCCGAGTGCTTAGACGTGTGGGAAACGGGTGAAAAAGAAGTGTATGAGATAGAAACGCAGTCTGGATTTAAGATAAAAGCAAGTTTAAACCATCCTTTTTATACAACCTTGGGTTGGCAACAATTGGTCGATTTGAAAGAAGGCGATTTTGTAGCAACGGCTAGAACTTTACAATCAAATGGTACAAGCGATTTATTAGATGATGAAATAGCTATTTTAGCACACATGATAGGAGATGGTTGTTATGTAGAACGTCAGCCGATTCATTATACAAGTCAAGAAGAAGCATCTTTAGATTTTGTGTCAAATGCTGTAAATCGATTATGGAAGATTCAATCTAGGCGAGTAAAAGACGCTAGTTCAAATTGTTATCATATTTATCTGCCTTCACCGTATCATTTAACACATGGTGTGAAGCATCCTTTTTCTATATTATTAGACAAAGTGGGATTGACGAAGGAACGTTCTTATAATAAGACTATTCCAAATGTAATTTTTGAATCTAGTTTATCACAAATAGCCTTGTTTATTCAACACTTGTGGTCAACAGATGGAGGAGTATTTATAAGAAAAGGAAAAGGGAGTTCTAAATTGCATTATAGTTCTTCTTCCTATAAATTGATTACAGGTTTAAAATCTTTATTGTTAAAATTTGGTATTCAATCTTCTATTCAAAGCGTTCGACAAGGCAAAAATAGAGATGGTTATAACTTATCTGTTACAGATAAAAAATCTATTTTAACATTTGCTAATCAAATTGGAATTTTTGGTTCAAAGTCTTCTATTTTAGAGGAATTAGTTTCGATATTAAAAGAACAATCTTCTAATCCAAATTCTGATGTAATTTCAAAACAAATTTGGAATGACATCAGAACATTAAGAAAGACAAAAGGATTTACAGAACGTAGTTTTCAAGCAGCTTTAGGAATGCAATATTGCGGTAGTAGTTTGTATAAATCTAATCTATCTCGTGAAAGATTAGAGCGAGTTGCAACGATATTGGACGATGAAAATCTACATCAATTAGCCAATAGCGACCTAAAATGGGAAAAGATAAAATCCATTACGCATTTAGGTAAATTTATGACTTATGATATTCATGTAGATAAGCATCATAATTTTGTGGCTAATGATTTTGTCATTCATAACTCAGGAGCAATCGAGCAGGATGCCGATATCGTATCTTTTATATATCGCCCAGAATACTACCAAATTTTAGAAGATGAAGAGGGCAATTCTTTGAAAGGCGTTGGGGAAATCATCATAGCTAAACACCGTAATGGCGCATTGGATACCGTTCGATTGAAATTTACAAGTGAATATGCTAAGTTCTCTAACTTAGAAGACCCTGATTTTGGTAATTTTGTAGATGAAGAGTATAATGATTCTAATCCAAATATCATTACTCGTTCTTCTCGGATTAATGATGATGAGGATATTCCTTTTTAAAGACGGTAGACGGTCGCTTCGCTTGACGGTAAACGGACGATAGCTTTGCTATCTAAACGGGTTTTTATCTTTGTAATTATTAACACAATATCAAGTACACGTCATTCTGAACTTAATTCGGAATCTCAATAGTAATGATCAAGACAACTTTTTACAGAAAAAAGTGACTTGTATTCGGAATATAATGTACTAAATTGAAAATACGGAATAGTTATCTTCAATTTAAACTATAATAGTATAAATCTTGTATTTTTGTATGTATCAAATTATTATAATAGTTTGAGCAAAAATTAAAACACATCAGTGGTTTTTGATGATGAGTTTAATTAGTGAAAGGTTTAGTCACTAATCACTCCCGACCCAGCGGCACGGGGTTTCGTTTCTCTCAATAATCACTAAAAAAACATACCATGAAATTTAGTGTATCTTCTGCGGATTTATTGAAGCAATTACAAATAGTAGGTGGCGCAATTGGTTCTAACCCTGTCTTACCTATTTTGGAAGATTTCTTATTTACCATTGATGGTAATACTTTAACCATTGCTGCTACAGATTTAGAAACCTCTATCACGACTTCTATGGAAATTCAATCTAATGGAAATGGAAGTGTGGCAATTCCTGCTAAAATTTTATTGGATGCACTCAAGAAACTACCAGAGCAGCCGATTACTTTTGCGGTAGATGACGATACTTTTGCAGTAGAAATCACCTCTGCTTTTGGTAAATACAAATTAGCAGGAGAAGATGGTATTGATTTTCCTCAAATTCCATCTGCTGATGACGTATCTTCTGTAGAGTTACCTGCGGCTACGTTATTACAAGCCATTAGTAAAACGCTATTTGCAACAAGTTCTGATGAATTGCGTCCTGCTATGACAGGCGTTTATTTTTCATTGGAAGATGGAGAATTAATTTGTGTGGCTACCGACGCTCACAAATTGGTAAAATATACTTATTCAGATGCGGAAAGTACGTTATCTGAAAACTTCATTGTACCAAAGAAGGCATTGAGCTTATTAAAAAATGCAATGCCAAGTGGTATTGAGGTGAATTTATCATTCAATAGAGCCAATGCGTTTTTCTCTTTTGGTACGGTTAATTTAGTTTGTCGTTTAATTGATGCTCGTTATCCTGATTATAATGCCGTTATTCCAATTGATAATCCAAATGTATTGACCATCAATAGAAAGGATTTTCAATCTTCTTTAGATAGAATTTCTTTATTTGCGAATAAAACAACAAATCAAGTTGTATTAACTATTACAGAAGGTAGTTTGACCGTAGCGGCTCAAGATTTAGATTTCTCAAACGAAGCAACGGAGCAATTATCTTGTGCGTATGAGGGTGAACCTTTAGAAATTGGTTTCAATGCCAAATTCTTAGCAGAAATGTTGAAAGTCATGGAAACGGATGAGGTGAAACTAGAAATGTCTGAACCTTCGAGAGCTGGTATTTTATTACCATCAGATAATGCAGATGGTGAAGATTTGATGATGTTGGTGATGCCTGTGATGTTGAATAACTAATGCAGTAAGCGGTAAAATAGTTGGCAGTAGGCGGTTTTCAGTAGTAATTGCTTATTCCCTTTTCGCTATAAAATTAATATGAACCATATAAGAAACATAAGAAATATATAAGATTTATTATCAATGACTTATATGACTCTTATATACCTTATATGGTTTCAAAAAGAATATATTTAA
>CAYLSF010000048.1:0-15579 GCA_964385675.1 uncultured Saprospiraceae bacterium | reverse complement strand
AAAATAAGGGTTTCAGGAAAGCTATATCTTTTTTAGTTTGCCATGCAACAAAGTCTATCAATATTACAATGAAAGGTATTATTTCGGTCCGTTACTCCTGTAGAAACTATTCCATCAGGAGTATCCGTTGGTAAGTAAATCCCTTTTGCAACCCAAACTTCTGTGCCTACTCCTGCCGACATAGCAGCGTCAAGTCCATCTTGTAAATCAATGTAAGCATCAGTCCATGACGAACCGTCATTTGCACCAGAAGCGTTTATATCTACAAATATTTGAGCGATTGTTGTATTGATGATAAATAATGAAAGAGAGCCAGTCAGTAGTAGTATTCGTTTCATATCTGTTAACTTTTGTTTTATGACTTAAAATATATTTACGCTAACCTTCCCAAAATAGAAGTTCACAATTCATAAGTTATATGGGCATATATTATTTTATAAATTGCGTAGTAATCACTTCTCCATTTTGTTGTCGTATGTGTAGGATGTATTGACCTCTTGGTAAATCGGAGATATTAATTAAAAATGCAGAATTAGGAATTGAAAAGGATTGAATCGGTTGCCCTAATAGGTTGTAAATGATAGCCTCTCCTTCGCCATTTTCTATATTTAAAACATTACGAATAGGATTGGGAAAAATATTGATAGTTGAATTATCTGATTGCTGATTTGTTATTTCTACTATTTCTGAATATTCAAATTGTCCATCAAAGTCAACTTGCTTTAAACGGTAATAAGTAATATTCCCTAAAGGTATTTCATCTAAGTATTGATAATCTGAAATTTCCAATGTTGTACCGTTCCCCTGCACGAAATCAAGCGTTTCCCATCCACGATAGCTATCGGGATTGCCATCTTCGCTTTTTTCAATATAAAAACCTTCATTATTTTCTTCGGAAGCGGTTTGCCAAGTTAATAAATTACCCTTTTCAGTTGCTTTGCCTTTGAAGTAGGTAAGCTCAACGGGAACTACATAACTAGTGATATTACCTGAAGCGTCCGTAGTGTAAATACCTGCAATAGAAGCAGGGGCAGAAATAGTAATTGTAGCAGGGAAAGTCCATGTTGGATTACCACCAACACATGATGTATTATTGCTTTTTGAGCATTCTGTAGAAAATCCTAATTGACTTGTTGTAAAATTATCTCCGTTCCAAGAGTAAGTAATAGCTCCGATAGCACTACACTCAGAAGTATTATTTGGCCCATTAATAATAATCCGTCCGGATGCTATATTATAAGCACCACATACGTTTAATATTTCAAATCGCTCTACACTTTGAGCAATTAATAGCTGTGATAATAAACAAAGTGTTAAAGTATAAATAAAGTGCTTTTTCATAATTTTTTAAATTGTCCACAAATAGATATGGCATCTAATTTTTGAATAAACCAATGTCATACCTATTGAATATTTAAAATGAATTTTTATTCGATACAACGAATATGAGAAATAAGCACCTTGTACTAGTTTGAATAGGTTACCAAAAGGTTCAAACTTGTTACAATCCCCAAAAAGGTTTGATTAGGTTACATAAAGGTTTAAATAGCGTACATTTTTTGATTCTTGAAATGCTATGTGGGTAGATCTGAAACCTCTCGTGGGCTAATTTTATATTTTTCTTTGAACTTAGTAGAGAAGTATTTTTGGCTAGAAAAACCGACCATAAAAGCAATTTCGGTAACGTTGCCTTTCTTTTGCTGCAATAAGTGATAGGCGGCTTTTAGACGAATATTATTAATAAATTGAGTCGGTGTTTGGTTTAATAGTGCTTTTGTTTTGCGATACAGTTGCACACGACTCATAGCCGCAGTTTTAGCTAAAGCTTCTACATTTAGGCTTTCATCATCCAAATGATTTTGGACAATTTTATAGATATTATTAATGAAATCTTGATCATAAGTTGATAAGTCAGTTGGTGCTTGAGTAATGGTAATTGGCGTTTGAGTTGTGGTTTTACTTTCTAAAATCTGAGTATATTTCTGTTGTACTTTTCTACGATTCTCCAAAAGATTTTCGATGCGTACTACTAATTCCTTTGTACTAAAAGGTTTAGTCATATAAGCATCAGCACCATGTTTTAATCCTTGAATTTTACTATCTAAAGTCGTTTTTGCCGTCAATAAAATAACAGGGATATGAGCCGTTTTAGAATCTGTTTTTAAAATTTGACACGCATCAAAACCATTTACTTCGGGCATCATCACATCAGAAATGATGAGATTAGGAATGTATTCCATTGCTAAATCAATTCCTGTTTTTCCATTATCCGCTTCTATAATTTGATAGTTATCGGCTATAGAAGTTTTAATAAATGCCCTTAATTCATCGTTATCCTCAATCAGCAAAATAAGATTATTGGCTTCTGTATTAATGTTAATAGGAGTATTAATAGTTGATTTGACAGTTATAATTGACTCAATAGGAGTAAAAGGAATCGTTGAAAAAGTATGATTGTTTTCATTAATAATAATTGGTAAGACTACTTTGAACCGGCTACCTTTTCCCAATTCACTCTCTACGGATAAATCACCATTCATCACTCGTACCAATTCTTTACTCAATGCTAAACCAATGCCCGTGCCTTGTTGCTGCCGTGTGGTTGAGTTATCAATCTGATAAAATCGGTCAAAAATATTAGCCTGTTCTGTTACCGAAATTCCAATACCATTATCTTCTACAATGATGCTTAACACTTGGGGGGTATTGTTTACAACCACCTTAATTTGACCATTTTGGGGAGTAAATTTGACCGCATTTGATAATAAATTATATAAGACTTTTTCGATCTTTTCTTTGTCAAAATCAAAATTTGGAAGCGTATCGGGGGCATCAAATTGTAAATCAATCGCCTTTTGTTGTGCTAAAAGTTGGAAAGAATGAACAATAGGCTGAATGACGTTTAAGATATTGCCCGATTTAAGCGTGAGCTGCATTTTCTCACTTTCCAGTTTTGATAAATCTAATAGTTGATTAATCAACCCTAGCAGTTTCTCACTATTAGTTTTGGCTAATTTGACTTTATCTATCCATAATGTTTTAGGATAATCCTGAATCAATTGACGAAGCGGTTCGATAATTAGCGTAAGGGGTGTACGAAATTCATGTGTAATATTGGAAAAGAAGTTGGTTTTTATCGTATCCAATTCTGCCAAACGCATCGCTTCTTTTTCTTTAAAAATTAGATCACTTTTTAATCTAATCCGATTGATTTGAAAACGATAAATCGTATACAAAAGGCTTAAAATCAATAGTGTATAAAAAATATAAGCTAATTTAGTACGCCACCATGGTGGATAAATGACGATTTCAAGCGTTGTTACGGTTTCACTCCAGAGTCCACTACTATTAGAACCTTTTACTTGAAAAGTGTAAGTGCCTGGAGCGAGGTTCGCATAATTTGCAATTCTATTGTTTCCAGCTTGTACCCAGTTTTTATCAACACCAACCAATTGATATTGATACAAGTTTTTATTGGATAACATATAATCTAACGCTGCAAACTCTAATTCAATATGATTTTGATGCCACGCCAGTTTGAGTTTTTGAGTGAATTCTATTGGTTTTTGAAGCGGATTTTTACCATTACCTTTTAATTTTTTGCCCACTTCCACCGTTTCTTGATGAATTTTTAACCCGACAATATAGACGTTTGGCACATAATTGCTCAGTTTAATATCCTTTGGATAAAATGCTGTGATACCATTGATTCCTCCAAAAAAAAGATCACCTGTTTGTTCGTGTTTAAAATAAGCTCCCGTATTAAATTCATCATCTTGCAATCCATCAGATTTTTTAAAATTAATAAAAGTGTTGTTTTTCGGATTATACTTGGACAAACCTCTATTGGTACTTAACCACAAATAACCTTCATTATCAGGTAGAATAGCATAGACTACATTATCAGGCAAACCATCTTCTGTTGTAAAATGCTCAAAAGTTCCTGTTCTTTTATTCATCTTATTCAAACCACCTCCTTTTGTAGCTATCCACAAAATTTCATCAGGTGAAGTAGGGTCATCAATTACAGCGGCTACCACATTGTTATTAATACTTTTTATATCATTAGGATTGTTTATATATTGTTCATAATCAACGGTTTTACCTTGATTAGATATAGTTGCTTTTAATAACCCATTATCTGTAGATACCCAAAAAATATCTTGCTGATCTTTATAAAAATCATTTACCCAATGATATGCTTCAAATTGCTTTTCGTTGTTGATAGGAAGCGGAAAGGAGCTATTTTTGCCTGTGTTTACGTTTTTCTTTATCAAACCATTTGGTCGGCTACAGAACCATAAATTACCTTGTGCATCTTGGTGAAATTTTCCATTCTGTAAATAAGTAGATGGTATTGAGAAAGTGTTAGTAACATTAAAAAGCGTATCTAATTGAAATAACTTTGTAGGTATGCCCCTTTCTACCGCCCAAATTGAATGATTATCTTCAACAATTCCTGCTATTTCTTTAATAGGAAGATTTGAAATACTTGTAATCGGCACAAAAGCGATTTGGTCCTTTTGCAAGACTTCCATTATTTTCTTATTGTGAGAAACAAATAGACCACCTTCCTTCGTTTGGTGAACAGACCAAATACTTTTTTGAGGTAATAAATGCTTAAAGGCGTAGGAATTGAGGCGCATTTTACGAATACCATATCCATTTGTACCAAACCATGCTATACGATTTTCATCAATCAGCATAGAAGGTACATAAATATTATCTTCAAACCGTAAAATTGATTTAGCCTCTAAACTTGTTTTTGTAATGTCTATCTCATAGAGATTAGGTGTAATAAGGTAAGTGATCCAAATTTTTTGAGTCGTATTATTATAAGCAGCAATGATTTTATTATATCTATTTGGGTCAAATTGTTTTTGTACTGCCTGTGGTGTTGGTAACTGCTCTATCGTATCATCTTTTATTCTGTAGAGGTTATTTAAGCTAACTAGCCACCAAGTATCATTTGGTGTTTCTATAATATTGGTAATAGTCTCTTTATCTATTTCCTTTGATAAAGCAAACCGTTTTATTGTGTTAGTCTTTTCATTCCATTGATATAAGCCACTATCTTCTGCTGCAACAAGCAGTCCACCATTCTTTATGGATTTAATGGTATAAATAATTTTATCACTAAGATTATAGGGTTTAGTGTCGTGTATCTCAATCTTAAAATCTGAATTACTTTTATCCTCAATTGAAATTAAAAAACCATCAGCACCACCTGCCCAAATTCGTCCTTTTTCATCTTCTTCAATGGCGTAAATAGAATTTTGAAAAGTAGCCAATGTAGCTATCGTTTCATCTGCAATTCGATGGAATTTTCTGGTTGCTTTGTCGTAATAGTTTAAGCCTTTTCCTTCTGTACCAACCCAAATTCGCCCTTTAGAATCTTCTAATAATTTAAAGACTTTATCTCCTGAAATGCTTAAACTATCGAAGGGGTTATGGGTAAACACCTTGAAATTATAACCATCATATCGGTTCAGACCATTTTTAGTCGCAAACCATAGGAAGCCATCACTATCTTTCAAAATATCGAAAATCATACCTTGTGACAAGCCATTTTCAATCGTCAAGGCTTCCATTTGGAGGGGTTGAGCCATTGACAAAAATGAAGACAAGCAACCAACAAGAATGATTATATTTTTAAAAATCTGATACAAGATTCTGTAGTTTTATTCAACTACAAAAATGAGGAAAATTATTTGGGTTTATACACTTTATGTCTAAAATCCGATTTTTGAGGTCTGAACGCTTCGGATAGCAAAACGCTCAAACCTCGGACTTTTCCCTACATTTTCACAAACTGTTTAGAAACTACCGAACTATCTATTTTGTAAAATCGAATCATATACACACCTTTCGGCAAATCGTTTAATTCAATTTGGAAAGTAGTATTTGAAATTTGGACTGTTCTCAGTGGCTGTCCAATTGAATTGTAAATAATTGCTTGACCTTCACCGTTTTCTATATTTAAAGTATTCTGAACAGGATTTGGATATAGGCGAAGTCCGAACGCTTCGCTTCCGAGTTCCGAAGTCCTATTTTCGATACTGACGATATCGGAATATTCAAATTGTCCATCAAAATCAACTTGTTGCAAACGATAATACGTGATATTCTCAAAAGGACTTTCGTCCAAATAGTTGTAATTAGAAGTTTCTAAAGTCGTACCATTCCCTTGCATAAAATCAATCGTTTCCCACGTTTCACCATTGTCACTTCTTTCAATATAAAAACCATCATTATTTTCTTCAGAAGCCGTTTGCCAAGTGAGGAGACTACCATTTTCAGTCGCTTCGCCTGTGAAGTAAGTCAGTTCTACGGGAAGTATCGAAGTATTTTTCAAAAAAGTAAACCCACCATTTCTTGCCCCTAAAAAACAATCAATCTTACCATCATAATCCATATCTATAAAAGTCGCAATAGAGATTTGCCCAACATCAAAGCCGTTTAATGGATTGTCTGCTGCAACAGTTTGCAAGGTAAAAGTTGGTGAATATCTATCGCCTGTATTTTTATAATATTCAAATCGACCGTCATTTTCTCCAATTAGTGCATCATAATCACCATCAAAATCTATATCATGAAAAGCAATCGAACAAAAACTACCGACATCAACACCATCAAAAGGATTTGCTGTTCCTGTTTGGGTTACAAAAGTTGGATTTGTTGCTGTTCCCGTATTTTCATAAAATCGAATATTGCCATTTTGTTGAGCATTGAACGCATCAAAATCACCATCGTTATCAATATCCACAAAAGTAGGACGATTGTATTGTTGCCTTGACATGCCATTAAGCGGATTATCTACACCTGACTTTTCTACAAAATTAGGTGCAAATTTTGTCCCTTGATTTTCATAATATTTGAAAGCTGCATTTCCTCTACCCAAAAAGCAATCGAAATCACCATCATTATCAATATCTACGAAAGTTGAAGTTAACCAAGTTAAGGATATAAAGTCTAAAGGATTATCTACACCCGTTCGTTGAACCATTACAGGATTGGTCTTAGTACCTGTATTTTCATAATAATAAATTCCAAACTCTTTACTTCCACTAAAACAATCCAAATCGCCGTCATTGTCAATATCTACAAAATTCGGACTAGCGTAACCTTGAGTTCCTGTACTAAAACCATTCATAGGATTGCTTGTACCTGTAAGTTTGGTAAAGACAAGAGGAAAACCTGCGTAAACCTGACTAACATCATTGGACCACCAAGCCAATTCATCACCATTATAAGCCGTAGCAATGACATCCATATCTCCGTCTTCATCTAAATCTTCAATGCTTAGATTATTGGCATTTGTAAAATTGGTCACTATATCATTTCGAGTAAATGTTTCTGTACCGTCGTTTTGCCACCAAGCTATCGTATTTTCAGCTTGTCCAATCGCAACAATATCTGTGAAGCCATCAAAATTCATATCTTTTGCACGGACATATTTCGCTCCGTCAAAATTGTTAATTATCGTATGTTTGGAAAATGATTGTGAGCCGTCATTTTCCCACCAAGCTATATCATCTGCTTCCGAAGCTGCTGCAACAACATCAATGTCGCCATCATTATCAATATCAGTCGCATAAATACTTTCTGCACCATCAAAATTTGCATCGATCGTATGTTTGGTAAACGATTGTGAACCATCATTTTCCCACCAAGCTATATCATCTGCTACAAAAGCGGCAGAAAGCACATCTAAATCGCCATCGCAATCTATATCTATGGAAAAAATATCTGTTGCACCATCAAAGTTGGTATCAATATTATTTTTTGTAAAAGTTTGATTGCCATTGTTTTTGTACCAAACGACATCATCGGCAGTTCTTGCAGCGACCAAAATATCTACATTTCCATCTTTATCTAAATCTGTCGCAAATACACTTCTTGCAGCATCAAGATTGGCATCAATAATATGTTTGGTAAACGATTGTGAACCATTATTTTCCCACCAAGCTACATCATCGTCAATAGTTGCAACCGCAGCAACATCTATATCGCCATCATTATCAAAATCTGCTGCATATACATCTAAGACACCATCGAAGTTATTATCAATGGTCAGTTTGGTAAAAGATTGTGAACCATCATTTCTAAACCAAACTAAATCATCATCACCTTGTGCTGCTGCAATGATGTCTATGTCACCATCTTTGTCTAAATCTATCGTAAATGGACTTGCAGCACCGTTGAGGTTGTTATCTATAGATTGTTGTGTGAATGTTTGAGCAATCATTGAAAAGTGTATGAACAAAGCTGCAAATAGTAAAAATATATTTTTCATTATTGTAATTTTTAAAAAGTGTGAATTTTATGAAATCCGAAGTCCGACCGCTTCGCTTTCCGATTTTTGACAAAAGAATGCTGCCCCAACCCCTTCATACCCAATCAAGTTGCGTATAGACTTCTTTAAAATCAGCGTGAGGCAGTTTCTTATTTTTTAACTAAAGGATTATTGATTTTTGATAAATCGCTGAGTAGTTACTGTTCCATTTTGTTTTCGGATATGCAGGATATATTGACCATTGGGTAAATCACCTACATCAATTGAGAATTGAGAATTGAGAATTGAGAATTCTTCCACAGGTTGTCCTAGTACATTATAAATGATTGCTTTACCATCGCCATTTTCGATATTTAAAATATCATGAACAGGATTTGGAAATGATCGGATTTTGGATTTCGGATTTCGGATTTCAGCATTGATAGATACGATATTTGAATATTCAAATTGTCCATCAAAATCAACTTGTTGCAAACGATAATACGTGATATTTTCATACGGGTATTTATCCAAATATTCATAATCAGAAACCTCCAATGTCGAACCATTACCTTGCACAAAATCAAGCGTTTCCCATCCACGATAGCTATCGGGATTACCATCTTTGCTTCTTTCAATATAAAAACCGTCGTTGTTCTCTTCGGAAGCGGTCTGCCAAGTTAAGATATTGCCGTTTTCAGTTGCTTCGCCTGTGAAGTCAGTGAGTTCTACGGGAAGCACTGCAGCACCACTAACGGTCACTTTTACATCTTGAATGTAAGCAGGGTAGCGTGAACCAACTCGAATGTAATAGGTCGTATTTGCATTAAGGTTAATGGTTAATACCTCGCCTCTTCTACTACCATTATCATTATCAATACAGGTGATTTCTGTCAAAGGATAATTACTTCCAGTATATACGCCCAGAGTGATATTATTATCTGAACTGTACTCTGCATCTGCTATTGCTTCTGCGGTTATGGTGACAGCTCCAGCATTTACAGCTACAATTTTATACCACCATGCTTCTGTATTTTCACAAATGTCTTCGTTAGGTTCATCTGTTACTGCGGTAATCTGTACGGAAGATGTGGTATCTACAAATGGTATTGTATTCACAACAACGGCATCAACTAAATCGTCAGCTATTGACTCTATAGTCTCAATTGTAAAGTAAACATCTTGGATATACATATAATCCCAAGGCTCAACTCGAATATAGTAAGTTGTACCTGCATCAAGTTGATAAGCAAAAAATTCCTCATGTTTCTGAACATCTTTATCCCAACACCTTAATTCTGTTAAAGGATGACTACTACCAGTAAAAAGTCCTAAAATTAAATCACTATCAGAATCGTCTGGTACAGAAGCTGTTGCCTTAAAAAGGTACATATTATCGGTTGTCGGTGTGAAAGCGTACCACCAAGCACGTCCTCCACAATCAATTTCATTAGGTTCATTGGTGATAGACCTAATATATGGAACAGTAGTCGTATCACTAAATGGAATATTATTCACAACATAAGCATCTGATAGATTATCTGAAAATGCACCTAAATTGGTAACGGTTACCTTTACATCTGAAGGAATATAGTCAGGGTCTATTGCACCAACTCTGATATAGTAGGTCACACCTGCATTCATATTAACTGATGTTATTACCTGATAATCTATATCTGTACATACGAGATTTGTTAAAGGATGACTACTGCCTGTGTAAATACCCAAATTAAGTTCATCTTCATCAGTCGGTGAGTTGGTAAGTGCTTCTGCTGCAAAAGAATATAAACCATCATTCACTGGTGTAAAAGCATACCACCAAGAAGGTGTCGCTATAAAGGTGGAACAATCATCTTCATTAGGTTCATTCGTTACAGTATTAATCATTGCTTTAGGGGCGACATTAATAAAGGGTAAAGTATTAATAACAGTAGCATCTGATAGATTATCAGGAAATGTACCTAAATCTGAAATAGATACGCTAACATCTTGAATATCAAAAGGATGGTCTGCACCAACTCTAATGTAATAAGTTGTATTGGCATTTAGGGCTAAATTGGTGGCTTCTCCCTCTCTAATACCATTATTGTTACCAAGACATACGACTTCTGTCAATGGATGATTACTACCTGTATAAACACCTAATTTAAGACTATTGTAATTTGGGTTTATCGGATGATCGGCTATCGCATTAGCAGTAATTGAAAATATACTGTTAGCGGTTGGCGTTAAAGCATACCACCAAGCAGGACTCAAACAAACATTCTCATTAGGTTCATTGGTAACAGTACTAATTTGAGCTAAAAATATGGTATCAATAAATGGTAAATTATTCACTACTAAAGCATCAGATAAATTATTAGGAAAAACGCCTAAATCTGAAATTTCCACGCCAATATCTCGAATATAATATGGATCAAAGTGACTACTAATTTTAATATGATAAGTCGTACCTGCGTTGAGAGAAACAGCAGTGATTTCTCCAGCTCTAACACCATTATCTTCATCTATACATTTGATTTCCGTCAGTGGATGTGAACTCCCGGTGTAAACTCCCACAGAAACATCATTATCAGAGAAACCCGGAGCATCTGCTGTTGCCCCTGCGGTTATGCCATAAGAACTACTAACTGTCGGTGTAAAGGTGTACCACCAAGTTTTAGTCGCACCATCACAATTGATTTCATTTTGTTCTTCGGTTAAGGTAGAAATTAGGGCGGACGATAAAGTATCTATATATGGTAAGGTATTCAAAATAACAGCATCGGCAAGGTTGTCAGAAATTGTACCTAAATTTTCCATAGTAGTTGTGACCTCAAGGATTTCAGATGGTGATATTGCACCAATTCTGATGTGATAAGTTGTACCTGCATTCAATAATGCTCCAATGACTTCGCCTTTTCCTGCACCTGTATCATAATTTTTACACAATATTTCGGTCAATGGATGCGAACTACCTGTATAAATGCCAATCGTTACATCGTCTGTACTGTTATCGGCAGTGCTGTTTGTCACTTCGCTTGTGACACCAAGATACATATCTGTTGTTGGTATGAACGTGTACCACCATGAACCATCATCAGCATTACAAAGTGCTTCGTTACTTTCATTTGTACTAAAATCAAGAATATCCGTTGTAATGGTATTGATAAAAGGTAAACTACTTACAGTTGTAGCATCGGTAAGGTTATTTGGGAAAGTTCCCAAGTCAATGATTGAAGTCGTTACGTCAAGGATTTCAGATAGTGAGATTGCACCAACTCGAATGTAATAGGTTGTATTTGCATTGAGAGAAATCGTTTCTTTTTCACCATTTCCTGCACCGTTATTATTATTAAAACAAACTACTTCGGTCAACGGATGCGAACTACCTGTGTAAATACCAATCGTTACATCGTCTGTATTATCATTGGCTGTGCTGCCTGTAACTTCGCTTTTAATACCAATTGTTGTATTGGTAGTTGGTGTGAATGTGTACCACCAAGAATTACTTGACGCACAGTTTAATTCATTTATTTCGACTGTACTAAAATCAAGAATATCCGTTGTAATGGTATTTGAAAAAGGTAAACTACTTACAGTTGTAGCATCGGTAAGGTTATTCGGGAAAGTTCCCAAGTCAATGATTGAAGTCGTTACGTCAAGGATTTCAGATGGTGATATTGCACCAACTCGAATGTAATAGGTTGTATTTGCATTGAGAGAAATCGTTTCTTTTTCACCATTTCCTGCACCGTTATTATTATTAAAACAAACTACTTCGGTCAACGGATGCGAACTACCTGTGTAAATACCAATCGTTACATCGTCTGTATTATCATTGGCTGTGCTGCCTGTAACTTCGCTTTTAATACCAATTGTTGTATTGGTAGTTGGTGTGAATGTGTACCACCAAGAATTACTTGACGCACAGTTTAATTCATTCATTTCTGTATTTGCGGCACTTGCTAATGAAGATGAAAGTGTGCGAGAAAATGGTAATATATTGATATTTACTGCATTGGTTAAATCATTATGAATCAAATCACTTGACCACCAAGCCAATTGATCACTACTATAAGCTGTAGAAATCACGTCCATATCGCCATCTTGGTCTAAGTCTTCGACAACTAAGGTATTCGCATTGATATAATTGGTAACAATATCATGACGAGTAAAAGATTGGTTTCCATCATTTTTCCACCATGCTATCGTGTTTTCATTTTGACCAATTGCAATAATGTCCATAAAACCATCAAAATTCATATCTTTTGCACGAACATATCTGGCACCATCATAATTTCCAATCACTGTATGTTTAGTAAAAGATTGTGAACCGTTATTTTCCCACCAAGCTATGTCATCTGCTATTTTAGCCGCTCCGAGTATATCTATATCACCATCATTATCTATATCCGTTGCATAGATGCTTTCCACACCGTCGAAGTTAGTATCGATATTATGTTTAGTAAAGGATTGAAAACCATTATTCTCCCACCATGCTATATCGTCAGCTACAAAAGCCGCAGAAAGTAAATCTAAGTCACCATCGCCATCCATATCTACTGCCATAATATCGGTTGCACCATTAAAACTTGTATTAATATTCGTTTTGGTAAAGGTTTTATTGCCATTGTTTTTATACCAAACGACATCATCTGCTATTCTTGCAGCTACTAAAACATCTATATGACCATCTTGATCTAAATCCGTTGCAAATACGCTTCTTGCAGCATTAAGGTTTCCATCAATCGTATGTTTGGTAAAAGACTGCGAACCATTATTTTCCCACCATGCTACATCATCTGCCACAGAAGCCGTTGCTACGATGTCTATATCACCATCATTATCAAAATCTGCGGCGGAGATACCAATTACACCATCATAATTATTATCAATCGTATGTTTGGTAAAAGACTGTGAGCCATTATTTTTAAACCAAACCAAATCATCATCGACCTGTGCTGCTACAATAATATCCATATCACCATCTTGATCTAAATCTATAGTAAACGGACTTACTGCACCGTTTAAATTATTATCTATGGATTGTTGTGTAAAAGTTTGAGCGGTTAGTGTTAAGCTCGTTAGTAGTGTTGTAAGTAGTAGAAATGCAGTTTTCATTGTTTTACTTTTTAATACTTGGGATTTGGTATCCCATTTTTAATAATTTTACTCAAAACTACATGACCTCAACCCACACAAAAAGGGCTATAAACCCACTGATTTGTGATTTATAGCCCTTTATTTGGGAAGTTGTACCGCCTAAATGGGAAAGTTGAGTCCTACCACTTTGCTTTTGAATTTGAAGATTTCTCGTAAAAGTATGTGATAAATGACTTTGGCATATAAAAAATTAATACAAATAAAAAACAACACCAAATAGGTTTTAAATTTGTATTTTGTGACTTATTTGATTACAATCCTGACTTTTAACACGATTAAATAATTTTTTTAAAACTTATTTTCAATGAGTAAAAATAGTAAACCTCAATTTCCTACTAATTCTGTAAAAGTTATGCACTATATTCCCAATAAGTGTATTTTCAAAAAAGTTATTAATGAACCTAATGAGCAAAAAAATGATAGACCTAAGGCTGCGGAATTAGATATAGAAAAATTAACTCAATCATTCTATGTAGTTACTGCAAAACCTGGGATAGGAAAATCAAGATTACTAAAACAAATTGTGCTTGATGCTTGTCAAAAAGATATAAATGCTTTCTTTATTGATTTGAAAACGGTGAAGCTGAATATTCAAAATCCTATACTTACAATTATTCAAAATTATATAAAACGAGATGCTTACGCAATCACACAATATATTGATGACTACCAACTAAAGAAGAAGTATAAAGACTGTATTTATACGCCAAATTTTAGTGTTAAAGATGCTGTTGTTTGTCTTGATGCTTTAGATGAGGTTGATGCAAAATCGCAATTTACGATTATTGAAGCTATTGAGGAATTTATAACTTCAAACAAAAATGTTAAGTTAATTGTGTCTTGTAGAACATACATCTACAAACGATTTAAAGATAAATTCAATAAGTTTAATCCTCATTTTATTGAAGTTCAACCGTTGACTTTTTTACAAGTTGAAAAATATTTTGAACTGCGAGGAATTTCTAAATCAGATATAGAGATAATTTCAAAAAAGTTTAGGTATTATTCCTCTTATTTTCCTAAATATAGGTTAATTGATACTCCTCGAATTTTAGAAATATTTACTGATTTAGTCTCAAATGAGGGTCTTGAGATTGCAGTTTCAAAAACGCAGGCTGAACTTTACGAAACATTCATCTATAAAAAATTAGAGGAAGAGGAACGCAAGAAAAACTCTAATCATAAAACTATTGTCAAACGTGTATTAGAAAAGTTAGCCTTGACAATGGCAATTTATCAAGTGAGACAAATTACGGAAGATGAATTGATGACTTTTTTAGATGGTATTCAATCAAACCTTAGTATTACGTTATTACATCAGATTTCTCTAAATATGTTTTACGAACGTTCTCTTTTGATTAAAAACAATGACAAAATTGAGTTTGAAAATGCTGAATTTCAAGAATATTTAGCGGCTAAAGAGTTATCACGATTAAATCATTTAGAACAGGTTGTATTTGATATAGTATTTGATATTGAGTTAAATGAGTTTTATCCAACCTTGCTATACACATTTAAGCATGTCATTGATTTTGAACCTAAATTATTGCCCAAAATTGTTGATTTTATTCATAAGAGAAAGAGTAAATTGGATTGTGGCATATTGAGTTATATTTTACCAACTCACTCCAAAACTATATCGCAAATTGCAAATCATCAATTTGATATTTTTAAGAAAACACTTGAAATAAGTTGGAATAATCAAGTACCTATTGGGTATCACAATACTATTGAAAAATTAGGCAATTTTTACAATAATGAAGTTGAGTTATACCTCATTAATTTGGTTAAAAATAAAAGGCAAAAATCTTACAAAGACGTTTACTCGCTAATACGTAATTTCAATGAAAGTTCTGTTGATATTGATAAGTCAAGGTGGAAAGTAATTTATATCAACTTTCTAAATAGTGAGGATTTTGCCGAAGATTTAAGTTATTCGATATTTAGTTTTCTCGCAACTTTTAATGACATGGGGTTATTCAAAAATATGGATACTTCTATTTATAAAAGCAAAAGTAAAGAACAATTTATTAAAGCCTGTTGTAAAATAGATCCAAATGATAGGTTCACTATTGATTTATTATTTGATGCGTTGAGTAATAGCATTTTTAATATTCACCCTTTTCCAACATTCTTCAATATCTCCACTTATGATGGTT
>CAYLSF010000047.1:9857-15684 GCA_964385675.1 uncultured Saprospiraceae bacterium | reverse complement strand
CAAATACACGTAAATTATTAAGTACCCATTATTAAAATAGAAGCAAGAATTTTTGAAAACTATTATCACCCGTAAAATTTTAGTAAGATGAAGAAGTTATTGACGTTGATTGTTTTAATATATGCGTATTCTCTTCAAGCTCAATTGGTATTAACCGTAGCTGGTCAAGTAGATAGTATAGGAAATACGAATGGACAAGCTTTGCTGTCAACATTTAATAATCCACATGGTATTGCACTCGATTGTTTTGGTAATATTTATGTAGCCGATCGCTTTGGACATCAGATTCGAAAAATTACACAAAGTGGAATTGTAACTACATTAGCAGGTTCTGGTAATTCTGGTGATTTAGATGGTCAAGGTACGAATGCTGAGTTTAATGAACCCTGGGGATTGTGTGCCGATTCTGTCGGTAATGTATATGTAGCCGATACTAGAAATAATAAGATTAAGAAAATAGATGTTGCTGGAAACGTAACGACTATTGCAGGCTCTGGAAACTTTGGAACTTCTGATGGTCCTGGACTTGCTTCTACATTTGGAAACCCTACTGGTATTGAGATTGATGATAATGGGATAATTTATGTAGCCGATCACTTAACGCACATTATTCGTAAGATTGACCCGACGGGTTTTGTTTCCACCATAGCTGGACAACCTTTTGTAGCAAGTTTTCAAGATGGTGTAGGAAATTCGGCACATTTTAATCGCCCTTATGGTTTAGAAATTGACAATGATAACAATATTATAGTTGCCGATGAATGGAATCATAGAATCCGTAAAGTAACGCCGACAGGTGTTGTAACAACCATTGCTGGAGGAGGAATTATAGGAAGTCAAGACGGCCCTGGGACTGGGGCTACTTTCAATTATCCTTGGGACGTAGCGGTAGATAGTGCGGGGAATATGTTTGTAGCAGATGGCTATAATGATGTTATCAGAAAAATAGATGTCGCTGGAAATGTAACGACCTATGTGGGAACTGCAGGTAATTCTGGAGCTACAGACGGAACTGGACCTGCAGCTACATTTAATGGTGCTACATCAATAGCTTATTTAAAAACGACGGATGAATTGTATGTAGGAGATGCTTATAATAATTTGGTTCGTAAGATTATTAACTTAAATGTTCAAACGGTTTCTCTTCAACTGACAAGTGGGACTTCTACTACTATTTGTCAAGGTGAAAGTTTAGATTTTAAGGCTTCTCCTGAAATATACAATTCTTATGAATTTTACATTGATAATGTATTACAACAAAATTCACCCTCTGAATTTTATACATTTGAAGGAGTAGCACCGGGTAATTATTTTCTTAGCGTAATAGCATTAGATAACGGTACACAAATTACATCCTCTGATGTCTTTATTACGGTGCTTCCTGCCCCAACACCTACGATTACAACAGTTGGGGTGACTTCCTTTTTTGAAGGAGATTCTGTTACTTTAATTGCTTCAGCTGCCAATGATTATCTATGGTCAAATGGGGCAACTACACCTACTATTACTGTCTTTAATTCGGGAACTTACTGGGTAGATGTGACCAATACAAACGGCTGTGTAGGGCGTTCGGATAGTGTTATTGTAGATGTGACACCTTTTTCAGATGATCCTATTATCACAATTATTGAGGGGCCTGTTAATATTTCTGCTGATGGTAGTGAGGGAATACTCTGTTTTGGTACAGGGGCATTGTTACGATCCGATTACAACACAGGGAATCAATGGTTGCTGGATGGTTTTCCAATATCAGGGGCAACAGATATAGATTATTATGCCACAACATCTGGACTATATCAAGTACAAGTACAAGATTCACTGGGTTTTATCTTGTCTTCCAATGAAATTCGTATAACTGTTTTGCCTAAACAAATTGATGATTTCACAGGGATTCCTCTAAATCCTCAGGCTGGGCAAACCGTTCAGTTTAATTCTACGGTTTCTATGGATGTTACTAACTTCTTTTGGGATTTTGGTGACCCCGATTCTGGTATTGATAATTTCTCGAATGATGAAGACCCACAGCATGTTTATAATACCAATGGTGCATACACCGTGGAATTGATTACAGCGGATATTTTTGGATGTAGCGATACCTTAATAAAAACGGATTATATCAATGTAGGAGATGGAAATACTGGTGGCGGTGGTAACACAGGTAATCCTGGAACTGATCCTGATGGTGTTTTTGTCCCTTCTGCTTTTTCACCGAATGGAGATGGGATGAATGATATTTTTTATGTGCGAGGTGGAAATATTGCTAGTTTGGAAATGAATATTTACAATCAGTGGGGCGAACGAATCTTTTTCTCGGATGATCAGTCTTTTGGTTGGGATGGCACTTACAATGGACGCTTAGTACAATTGGCAACTTATACTTATGTTGTTCAAGTGGAAACTTTAACGGGTGAACAAGTCAATCTAGCAGGACATGTAACGGTATTACGATAATTAAGGAGAAAACAATAAACTATTCACTATTCAATATCAGATAATGAAACAACTTTTATATAGCATTTTGGGATTATTATTCTGTTGCCAATTGGCATTCGGACAAGATGCACATTATTCTCAATTTCAAAATGCCCCGCTTTTTATTAATCCTGCTATGACAGGTAAAATTTCTACTAAAAATAGGATTGGATTAAATTATAGAACACAATGGACGGCTATTCCAGAGCCTTACGCGACCTATGGTGTTTTTTATGATAAAAGAGTTAGAAATTTTGGTTGGGGATTAATTTTAAATCAAAATGATGCGGGTGTAGCGAGTTTACAACAAACTAATGTGTATTTAAACTTTGGGCTACATCAAAAATTAGGGAGTGGGAACAATGTGATTTCAGTAGGTGGTCAAGCAGGATTTACTCAAAAACGATTTGACCCCACTCAACTCACTTTCGATAATCAATATACAGATATTGGTTTTGACCCTAATGCATCAAACGGAGAAAGTTTCAGTAAAACGAGTGTCTTAGTTCCTGATTTTAATGTAGGGGTGCTTTACTCTTTTGCCCCTAGAGCATCTGGACGACTAAGTGGAGAATTAGGGGTTAGTTTTGCTCATCTGAATACGCCAAATATCGCATTTTACGATGATCAACAAGAAGATTTACCGATGAGAAGGTTAGCTCATGTTGCTTTGAATTATAAGATAAATAATAAATTCACGATTCGTCCTAGAGTGCTTTGGATGAGTCATTATACAGCTACGGAGTTAACTTATGGCGTTCAAGGTCGATATAAATTATTAGGAAAAAACTATCTAAACTTTGGAGCAGATATTAGAAATAACGATGCGATAGTCTTAAAAGGAGGTGTTGATTTAGGCAACTTGACTTTAGCGGCTAGTTATGATGTCAATACCTCTACCTTACAACCAACTACAAATGGAAATGGAGCCTTAGAGTTTGCTGTAATTTGGCATTTTAACGATTTGAAATTTGGCTTACCCAAATTAGGGCCAATCGCTTCAAAAGAACCAGACACAGATGGCGATGGAATCATAGATAGAAAAGACGATTGCCCAACTATACCTGGATTAAAAAGACTAAATGGTTGTCCGAAAACGGATGGGATTAAAGACTCTGATGGAGATGGTGTTATTGATAGCAAAGATAATTGCCCTCAAACACCTGGTTTAATAAAATATAGTGGTTGTCCTGATGATAAGCAGCCGATAAAAGATACAGATGGCGATGGAATCATAGATAGTAAAGATGATTGCCCGACAGTACCAGGCGTGTTGCGTAGAAATGGTTGTCCTGATGGGGTAAAGGATTCTGACGGAGATGGAATCATAGATAGCAAAGATGATTGCCCGACGGTATATGGAGTGCCTCGTAAAAATGGATGCCCAGATGATTTAGATAAAGATTCAGATGGAGATGGCATATTGGATCAAGATGATTTATGCCCTTACACACCCGGTTTACCGCAGTATAGAGGTTGTAATGATAGAGATAAGGATGGTGTCATGGATAATGTGGATGTTTGTCCTAGAGTGTATGGCGATCCTGCTAATTATGGTTGTCCTCTAAATAATCGAAATTTAGATTCAGATGGTGATGGGGTGTTGGATAAAGACGATCAATGTGTTTATTTAAAAGGTTCGCCTGCTTTAAATGGTTGTCCTGATTCGGATAAAGATGGTATTTCAAATATTGATGATGAATGTCCTTTCATAAAAGGGCCAGCTATGAATAAGGGATGTCCTTTGGCTAATGCACCACAGACACCAACACAGCCTAACATGCCTGCACCTACGCAACAAATAGGAATTGAGGTGGTAGAATTTGATACAGATAAATCATTCATCAAATCCTACTATTATCCAAGAATAGATAAAGCGATTGGTATATTAATGCAAAATCCATCTTATACTATCATTTTGCAAGGGCATACAGATAGTGAAGGTTCTGCTGCTTATAACTATCAGTTGGGACAAAGACGTTCTCAAGCTGTACAAGCTTATATGATTCAGCGAGGTATTCCTCCTAGTAGAATTCAGATTTTGAGTTATGGAGAAACCATTCCAAAACGGACAAACCAAACGACAGATGGTAAGGCTAGGAATAGACGTACGGAATTAATTATTTTAGATAATTACAATATGCAAAAATATGATAGTCGGAATTAACTTTTGATTCTGACGATATTCCAAAATTTTGGGTATTTAGTTTTCAATTGCCTGTCTAGCCTTCGGATTAGATGGGCATTTTTTTGAAAACTCTTAAATCGTGCGATTGTTTTAATAACAAAAAAGACTTTTTTGATAGTGTAAAAACACTACTTTTGCATTCAAATTTGGCTCTTTGACGATTTTTACCAATATATTCAAGGGGAGCTTATTGTTCTAAATGATTGATAAACAATGTGGCAAGCCACCATTGAATTAAATACTTTTATGATTTTTGTAAAAATTGTCAAAGAACCTCAAATTTTAAAAAATGGACGATATTAAAATAACGGTAATTGATAGAGAAGATAAGGAGCATTTATTAGATGCCCCTACGGATATGAATATGAATGTAATGGAGGTATGCAAAGCGTATGAGTTACCTGTAGAAGGAACTTGCGGAGGTATGGCATTATGTGCAAGTTGTCATGTGTATGTTCAATCTGAACACGAATTACCTGAACCTTCTGATGATGAAGAAGATATGCTGGATCAAGCCTTCTTTGTTGAGGAAAATAGTCGGTTAGGCTGTCAGTTGCATATAAAAGAAAGTTTAAATGGTTTAGTCGTTAAATTAGCCCCTGTAGATTAAATCGAAAGGTATTTTTTAGGGATTAATAGTTATTTCTTACAGAATTATTGTGGCTTTTCTTTAACTTGGAACATCTTCAAGGTGTATTACATCCTCCACAAACATTAAACGATATGGCGAGATTAATCCTTTTACTATTATTGTTCATAAGTAGTTTTATTCATGCTCAAATGAATAGCTATGAAATTGGAGCTAAAAGAGCATTACGAATTTGGAACATAGAGAAAGATACTGTAGCTGATTATCAAAAAATTAAACGATATGAGGATGGTAGCCTAAAAATCTTAGAACAACAGTGTAAATGGGAAGTCGATAGTATTTATCACCTATTGATTGAACATTATAAAGAGGGGGAATATTGGGGATTATGGACTTATAAAAGCTATTTGACGAAGGTGAAGAAAGGAAAGAAAGCCAAAGCTTATGAACACTATTATGAGTACAAACTAAATGGTAAACAATATCAGTTTAACTCCAATGGTTTTGTCATTAGGATTCAAGATTATAAACGAGGGAAACAATTATCGGATATTGAGATTGAATATTATGATAATGGA
>CAYLSF010000047.1:0-9847 GCA_964385675.1 uncultured Saprospiraceae bacterium | reverse complement strand
GCTATTGAATATAAAGATGAATTGTGTTGGAATGTGTTGACGTATAAATTCCCTGATGGAGAAGACTACGCCTATGGCAATTTTAAAAATGGAGAAGGTTTAATTGTTCATCTAAATGATAGTGGCGTACCTTGCGTAAAACATGAAATTAAAGGTAAAAGAACCAGAGAAGAAGATATTTGTAATAGATAACTATAACTATAAATTTCTAATCTTGATACTGATTTATAACGTTTAATTTTCAATTCTCAATTTTCAAATTTACTTTTGCGGCAATTGATAACCAAACGATATGAGAGTATTCCGAGATTTAGAAACGCTTCCAGATTTTCATAATGCCGTCATTACGATTGGTTCTTTCGATGGTGTACATGTTGGACATCAAAAACTTATACAACGAATTAAGGATTTAGCCGCTACTGTAGATGGAGAAAGTGTATTAATTACTTTTCATCCTCATCCTCGCCTTTTTTTATATCCTAACACAACTTTACAATTACTGACAACTTTAGAAGAAAAGATTTACGTATTAGAGCAGTTTGGCGTTGATAATCTGGTCATTGTACCATTTGATGAAAAATTTTCAAAGCAAACGGCTGAAGAATATGTACTGAATTTTTTATATCAAAAATTTACCCCGAAACGAATTGTAATCGGTTATGATCATCGCTTTGGCAACAATCGAGGAGGTGACTTATTGATGTTAAAATCCTTTGAGCAACAATGTAGATTTGAGGTAGAAGAAATCGAAAAGCAAACGTTAGATGATATAGCAGTAAGCTCTACTAAAATTCGTAAGGCAATTCTTGAAGGGGCTATCTCAAAGGCAAATCAATATTTGCAATATCCGTTTATTATATCAGGTAAGGTCGTTCATGGTCAACAAGTTGGACGAACTATCGGTTTTCCTACTGCGAATATTGAAATCGCAAATCGTCATAAGGTTTTACCTAAAGAGGGTATTTATGCGGTAAAAGTATCGGTGAAGGAACGTACGCACAAGGGAATGTTGTATATTGGAAATCGTCCTACGCTGAATGGTCAAACGGTTTCGATTGAGGTTAATATATTTGACTTTAGCGATTGGATATATGATGAATTTATGAGGGTAGAAATTATATCGTGGATTAGAGGGGATGCTAAATTTGATTCTTTAGAAGCCTTGACCGAGCAGTTGAAACAAGATAAAATTGATACCTTACGTATATTTAATGCAATTGACAATGAATAGATACGACATTCGATTGTCGTAGGTATTGACAATGGATAATACTTTAAATTTTTACTCTCTTTCCAGTATAAAATTAGTATTATCAATTTTTGTCTAATTATTTGATATCCAGTATCCAGTATCTGTGGGATAGCTTTGTGGCGGAAAGGGAATAATACAAAACCATAAAAATCAAATTCTTTGTTACCAAAAGTAGCCATAGTCATTTTAAGTTATAATGGAGTTCATCATTTAGAAACGTATATGCCTAGCGTAATGACTCATAGTCTTTCCACCAATGATTATGAGGTAGAAGTTATTGTAGCAGATAATGGTTCGGCAGATGATTCTGTTACTTTTTTAAAAGCAAATTATCCCGAAGTTCGTTTGATAGCATTATCTAAGAATTATGGCTTTGCAGAAGGGTATAATCAAGCGTTAAATCAAGTTGAAGCAGATTTATATGTTTTGTTAAATTCAGATGTAGAAGTTACGCCAAACTGGATAGATCCAATATTTTACTTGATGCGAAGCGATAAAACTATTGCAGCCTGCCAACCTAAAATTTTGGATTATAACCATAAAACGAAGTTTGAACATGCGGGGGCAGCAGGAGGATGGATGGATAGTTTAGGGTATCCTTTTTGTAGAGGCCGGGTCTTTAGCACGGTAGAAGAAGATAAGGGGCAATATGATGATACTCAAGAAATCTTTTGGGCAACAGGGTGTGCGTTATTTATTAGAGCTAATTTATATCATAAGATAGGTGGATTTGATGGAGATTATTTCGCACACATGGAAGAAATCGATTTGTGTTGGCGACTAAAGCGAGCAGGTTATCGAGTGATGGCTTGTGGCGATTCCAAAATTTATCACTTAGGTGGTGGTACGCTAAAAGTTGAAAATCCCTTTAAAACGTATCTAAATTTTAGAAATAATTACATCACCTTACTCAAAAATACAAGTGGTTGGAAGCTGTATTGGCTTATTCCTATTCGATTAATTTTGGACGGTGTCGCTGGTGTTTTATTCCTTACAGAAGGAAAGTATAAGAATATTTGGGCAATCGTGAGGGCTCATTGGTATATATTTGGTCATTTTTTCACTATCATCCGCAAAAGAATGACAGCCCAACAGCAAGTGGATGAGTTATATATTCAACCCCCTACGTTGAAGGGAAGCCTTAAAGGAAGTCTAGTTGGTCGATATTATATATTGGGGCGAAAAACGTTCGACGAGTTGTAAACGTGACGGGTTTCAAAAACCCGTCTGGTTTAAAAAGTCCGCTTTCGTCATTCGTACACCCTGTGGAGCATAATCCCCCATAAAATGATGTGCTTCGATTGGCTCGTAACTACCCTCATGATCATCGAAAGGCGGAACGTTTATAATTTGAGCTTCAAAATCAGGATTAGCCAACATGTGTCTAAATAGAATAAATCCTTTTTTCCAAGGCATATTCCATTTCATAAAGTTATACCCTAGTGTTTTTGCCTTAGCTTGAATAGCTTTATCTTCATCTCCTAGTACAATATGGACATAACCATTATCATCTACCAAAGCATCTTCGTCTTTTATAGCTTCAAAATTATACGTTTCATGATTTCCTAGATTAAATGACCAATATCGAACATCTGTTTTATTAATATTTTCTGACCCTGTGGTATAAGTTGGGGCTTTAAATCGAAAATAATAAACCTCATCTTCTTGTTTGGTAATGGCTGCCATCAGATAGCGATTATCATTATTCTCAATATAGCCATTCGTATTTAAACCATGAAAAGGGACAGGAGCTGTTTTAGAGGCTTCAGGACTACCATCAAATTGAATTTGCTGTTCAGTTTTGAAAAGTCTATTGAGCCGCTCCACCATTTTAGGTAAACGCGTTTTACGAACAATATATCTTAAATCAAGATTTCTAGGTAAATTTACAGGCGTAATACTAGCGGTAATGTTTTCTTCATTACTTTCGGAATCATCATCTAAGGTAAAGGCTTGTACGGTAGGATACTCAACACCACCAAAATCATCTTTATTAAAATCATATAACCGAATAACCATTAATAAAAAACGCTCATCGTCTCTAAATACAAGTTTATTCGGCAACTCACTTTCTTCATATCTTTCAGGTACTACATAAGTCGTAAAACTTTTACCAACCGCCACGCTATCTTTATTGGCTAGAAATGGATTGGGTTTACCAGAATCCGTTTCAATTTGATAATCTATTAAAGAACCTTGAGTCGTGTAATCTTGAAGACTATAAACATTAAAGCTCATATAACGAGTATCGGGAAAATCTCCTTGAATTTTAAATCCAATATTTTTATTGGTTCGTACTAAAGTGTAGGTGAAATAATTGGCATATTCGTCAGGTAAAATTCCTACCGTTGTGTCTCTTCCAATATAAGCTTGCCATACCGAATTGTCTGGGGAAGTTCCGCCATTATTAAAGTAAAGCTGCCCACTATATACTAAAATCAAAATTAGACTAATTAATCCCAAAAACCACTTTTGCCATCTTTTCATAATTGGTTATTATTTATATCTCAAGTTCAATTTATCGAAAGTAAGTCATTTAATTAAGTCGAGACTTGAAAGTATGTAAAATCAATCTCATATTTTACTTTTGTAAGTGTAATCAAAAGTCAAATATTTAGCGTTATTATTGCAGAAACATGGCACAATGAAAAAATGGATAATTCCTTTTATTAACCTCATTTTGTATAGCAATTTTTTTATTGCCCTTTGTGCGGTTGCCTTGACTTTTCAGACTCAATTAATTGAATTTAATACGCTTAAACTGGATAATTCTATTGGTTTAGCATTTTTTGCGACTTTATTGATTTATGCTTTACATCGGTTAGTAGCCTTACAAAAAGTACAAAAATTCACAAATGAAGGGCGTTATTTGGTTATCAATTCTTATAAATCTCATATTTGGATATATGCTTTATTGGGATTATTAGGTTCTATTTACTTCTTTTTCCAAATGTCGTGGAATGTGCAGTTTTCTTTGGTCATTCCTGGACTGATTAGTTTGGCTTATGTGCTGCCTGTTATTGGTAAACAAAAAAAACTCCGATTACGAGATTTAGATGGAATTAAAATTTTCCTAGTAGCTGGAGTTTGGGCTTACGTGACGGTAATCCTTCCTATTTTAGAATATACTACATTGGGTTGGCAGCATTTTCTATTATTTCAAGAAAGAGCCTTTTTCATTTTTGCGATTACGTTACCGTTTGATATTAGAGATTTAAAAATTGATAAAGACATTAATACTCGAACGATTCCCGCTTTAATTGGTACACCTAAAACGCTTCAATTGGTATTATGTATCTTATTAGGGGCATGGTTGTTAGCTTCTCTAAATTATTGGTTATTTGGTGTTTATGATGAGATAGGTTTAATTGCTTTAGGCATTTCTATTAGCTCTACCTACATTTTTGTTAAAATTGCCACTCGACAAGAACATGATTATTATTACACTGGCTTAATAGATGGCACAATGATTCTACAATTTTTATTATTTTGGGGATTATTGACTTTCGACCTTTGACTTTCGACTCCCGATAGCTATCGGGACGACATTTGGGTTTTACCAAGAGTCAATTATTGAAAGCACCATTAAAAACTTATGAAATATTTTGTACCGATATTATTTTGCCTATTTATAGTAATAGGCTTGAATGCACAAGACAAAAAGATGGCTAAAAAAGATATGCCTTATTATGAAATTCCTGCGTATCCTAAAAAATATTCATCTGGAAACATAGTAGCTCGAATGATAGATGGATTGGGGTATCGCTATTTTTGGGCAACAGATGAATTACGATCTGAAGACTTAGCGTATAAACCTAGTGATGACTCTAGAGATGCCGCACATACATTAGATCATATCTATCATTTAGCAGGAACAATATTAATGGCATCAAAAGGTGAACCTAATGTGCGACCCTTGCCAAAAGAAGAATTAACATGGGAACAGAAACGTTTAAAAACATTACAACGCCTTAAAGCAGCAAGTGATAATTTTAAATCCAAGAAAAAGAAGGCGGTAAAAAATGATAAGTTAATTTTTGAAAGTGGTGGAGAACAACGTAGCTTTCCACTTTGGAATCTTATCAATGGTCCTATTGCAGATGCTATTTATCATACAGGACAAATTGTAGCGTATAGAAGGGCTTCTGGAAATCCAATTAATTCAAAAGTAAATGTATTTACGGGTAAAAATAGAGAATAGATTTACTAATGAATTTTTAAAAATTCCCGCTACCATGAATCGTCAAAAAATCAGTTTAGGTGCAATTATTTTACTATTGGGATTATTAGGTGTTGCTTCAATGCTCACGATGGATATTCCATTACCGCCTGAAGCAGAGTCTATGCTAAAGGAAAGTTTTACGGATCAACAAATAAAGTTTTTGCTTCTAATTAATCCAACTATTTTAGTGTTGATTGCAGTAGCAATAGGAACGGCTTTATATTCAAAGGTCAATTTAACGGTTCCAATTATTGAAAAAATGGTTGGGCTTAGAAGTGAGGAGGTAGATTATGCGGATATACTAAAATATGGTGTATTAGGAGGTGTGTTATCTGGTATTTCAATAGTGCTAGTGAGCCAAATTTTTACACCGCTATTGCCAGCAGAATTTACTGAATTAAACAATTCTTTAGAATTAACACTTGCTGCAAGATTTTTATATGGAGGTATTACCGAAGAAATATTGATGCGATTTGGATTAATGTCTTTTGTCGTTTGGTTGGTGTCCAAAATAGTAGGACACACAAAATCAATGGTATATTGGATAGGTATTTTGATAGCAGCTATTGTATTTGCCATTGGGCATTTTCCAGCCGTGTATGGCATTATAGAAGAACCTTCTAGCACTTTATTCATGTATATCATTATCGGTAATTCTATTGGAGGAATTATTTTTGGTTGGCTATATTGGAAGAAAGGATTAGAAAGTGCTTTCCTAGGACATATTTTTGCCCATGTTGCTATGGTTCTAGGAGAATTAATTATTGGATAAATTTTTAAAATTTGGTTGTGTGTATTTGATGAAAATCGAAAACTCGCAACTGGTAACTCACAACAAATATGAGTTCAAATAAAGATGAAACGGCTTCTTTTGTATTGAGATTTACACAGAAAATTTTTGTGGATGAAGAAGGAGAATCTCAGGTGCAATGGAGGGGAAATATACGACACGTTCAGGGTGGAGAGGAAAAACGCTTTTCAGATTTTGATAAAGTAGTTGAGTTTATTCAAAAAAAATTAGCCGAACTGACTGTAGAGGCGATGAAGGATCAATCCCCTGAAACGCAGCAAGGCATCTTGGCAAAAAGTTTTGACTTGTGGAAGCGAATGGCAACCGATTATCCTAAAAAAGTATTGGAAACCATAGCCGATCCGAAAGGTCAAATGGAATTGTTACAAGAGCAAATTCAAGAACAAGTCACTCAAGTTGGGGAGACTGTTGGTAAGCGATTGGGAATAGATGAATGGCGACAAGTCTCAAAAGCAGATTATAAAACGATGATGCAACGCCTAGATGCTATCGTAAATTCTATAGAAACATTGAATAAAAAAGTAGATCAGTTGAGTCAAGACAATGAGTGATTTTCAGCAACAAATTGAGGCTATTTTAACGCATCAACAAGAAGCTGAGGCGAGCGTGCAAACACTTGGGAATTTCCAAGTGTGGCTAGAGGGTAGTGCTATTCCTAATAAAAATTGGGGAAGAGATAAAACGACTCAATTATTCCAATTTTTTATTACTTCAAGGCATAGAAGAGGACTGCATAAAGAGCAAATTGTAAGCAGATTGTGGGAAGATGCGAGTATGAAAAGCGGGGATAGAGATTTTAAAGTTGCCCTTCATGGTATCAATAAAACCCTAGAACCCAATCGTGCAGCTCGTACAGAGCCTAAATTTATCGTGCGTCAAGGCTTAACCTATCAATTAAATGATACCGCCATTTTTGTGGATGCAGAAGCTATGGAACAGTTAATTACAATTGGAAATCAAGCGTTGACCGAAGATAAAACCATGGCAATTCAAGCCTATCAAACAGCATTAGCGTTTCAAAAGGGGATTTATCTGCCGAATCGCTTATACGAAGATTGGTCAAGTGCGGAAAGAGAGCGATTACAAGTTTTGGCATTAGGAGCAACGATTACTTTAGGAGAACTTTTAGTGGAAACGAATCCAATGGAAAGTATTCGTTTGGCACAAGAAGCTTTGTTGATTGATAATGCTTGGGAAGACGCCTATCGGTTACAAATGCTAGCCTATTTCAAAAAAGGAAATAGACCGATGGCGTTAAAAACCTATAAAAAATGCATTATGGTACTAGATGAAGAATTTGGAATAGAACCCTTACCCGAAACCAAAAAGTTATTCAGAGAAATCAGGAATTCTTAGGATTAGTGATTAGTGGTCAGTGGCTAGTGGTTAGATTTTTTAACCACTAACCACTAACCACTAACCACTAACCACTAACTACTAACCACTAATTACTAATCACTAACCAAATGTTCATAGGAATAGATATAGGAAATACAGATACTGTAGTCGCCCTTTATAATGGAAAGGAGTGGCAATATATTTGGAGGACGCCCTCCAATAGAAATAATCAACCTTCCGATTATGGTAATTTTATACTTGAACAATTTAAAAATAATAAACTGGAAATCAAATCAATAACTCAAATTGGTTTGAGTAGTGTTGTTCCTGTTTTAACGCCAATTATGCAGACGGCATTAAAAATGGTTTTTAATAAAAAAGTAGTTACACTCGGAAAGGATATTTATCCAAAGACGGGTTTAAAAGTGGTAAACCCCGATAAAATAGGAACGGATTTAGTCTGCAATGCTATGGCTGCTTATCATCACTTTAAGACAACTTGTATCGCTATTGATTTTGGAACGGCTTTGACGGTTATCGCTGTTTCAAAGACGGGGGAGATATTAGGAGTTGCAATTGCTCCAGGTATCAAGACGGCCATGAAAGCATTGGCATTAAATGCAGCTCAATTACCCGAAATTCCACTAGAATTACCTGAATCCGCAATTGGTACAAATACCATTCACGCCATGCAAGGCGGTATTTTGTGGGGGTATGTTGGTTTGGTGAATGGCTTAATTGACAGGGTTTCTGAAGAACTCAATGAACCGCTTAAAATAGCGGCAACAGGTGGTCTGTCTTTTTTATTGACACCATTGCATGAGCGTTTTGATATTTTAGATAGGCAATTGACTTTAGATGGATTGAGATTTATTGTTGAAAAAGTGTGGGAAAATGAATAATCCATTAGTTGAATATATCAAAACGAATTTTCCAAAAGTTAGTCAAGCAGCTTTAACTATTATTGATAGTTCGTTTATACAACAAGAAAAAGGTAAAGGCACACTACTGGTTGCTCAAGGTGATATTTGTCGAAATTTATATTTTTTAACCAAAGGAATTTCTCGCTCTTATTCTTTAAAAGATGGTCAAGATATAACAACTTGGTTTGGTTTTAAACATGATTTTATCACCTCTTTTACGAGTTTTTTTCCAAAAGCACCTAGCTACGAAAGTATTGAAATGTTAAGCGATGGAACGGTTTATCAAATTAGTTATCATGAATTGGTTAAAATAAGAACTGCATCTGTTGAAATAGAGCGAATCATCAATCATTTTAGTTTTCTATATACGGTACAATTAGAGCAGCGATTATTCGACATTCAGACCCTAACTGCTGCAGAAAAATATAAACGAATTTTAGAACAAGAACCTCATTTGATTCAATCTATTCCCAATAAATATTTAGCAAGTTATCTAGGGATTACGAGAGAAACGTTAAGTAGAATCCGCTCGAAGCATTAATTGACATATATCACAACTTTTGAATTTTAACCCTCCTAATTTTGTCCCATTAATTATTCTTAAAATAGAAGACCATGTTAAAATACTTAATAATTGGAGCTGGACCTGCGGGTTTAGCTACCGCAGTTGCATTAAAAAAAGCGACTATTCCTTTTGAAATTGTGGATGCAGGGGATAAAGTAGGCGGTATTTGGGATATTAATCGAGCAGACACCCCAATGTATCAATCGGCACATTTCATTTCATCGAAAACACTTTCTGGATTTAAGGATTTTCCAATGCCTGATAGCTATCCTGATTATCCAAGTCATGAATTGGTTCAAGCCTATATTGAGCAGTATGCCATCCATCATCAGTTAGGAGGGTATATACGATTTCAAACGAAAGTGATAAAGGTAGAGCGAATAAATGAAAACTGGAAGGTAACTTTCGATGATAATTCATTTAAGATTTACAAAGGCGTTGTTTGTGCAACAGGAATTACTTGGCATCTGAATTTACCTACTATCAAAGGGAAATTTGATGGGCAGTTTATGCACAGCTTTCGATATAAAGATTCTAGTATTTTTAAAGGTAAAAATGTATTGATTATAGGTGCAGGTAATTCGGGATGTGATATTGCTTGTGATGCAGCGAAAGACGCTAAAAAGGCATTTATCAGTTTACGTCGAGGGTATTATTTTTTACCAAAATACATTATGGGAATGCCTTCAGATATTTTTAAAGAAAAATATGAATTTCCAAATAAATATATTGATAC
>CAYLSF010000046.1:0-16375 GCA_964385675.1 uncultured Saprospiraceae bacterium | reverse complement strand
CTTAATTTGCCTGTCGGCAGACAGGTTTATAATTAAAAAAATGGGTCAAATCATATTTATTCTAGTTACTGTAGCCGCCTTTGGGCTTTTTGCACGTAAAGGGCTTCAGATACGACGAAATATATTACTGGGACGAGATGAAGATATTAGTGGTAATGTGCCGCAGCGATTACAAAATATGGCACTTATCGCATTTGGGCAGCAAAAAATGTTTAAACGCTGGATTCCTGCGGTTTTACATGGATTCATTTATGTTGCTTTTTTAGTTACCCAAATTGAGCTATTAGAAATTTTCATTGATGGTTTTACGGGTAATCACCGATTAATATGGCATGCTGTAGAAAGCAATGTAGTTGGGGCTACTATTTATACGAGTATCATTAGTTTTATTGAAATACTGTCCGTATTGGCATTTGTGGCAACATTGATTTTCTTAATTAGAAGAAATCTATTGGTTATTCCACGTTTCCACAAACCAGAAATGAATGGTTGGCCTAAGCTAGATGGTAATATTATTCTATACCTTGAAATCTGCTTAATCGTTTTCATCTTTATGATGAATTCAGGAGATTTAGCCCTTCAAGCACAAGGACATGAGGCCTATCATAAAACACATGGTTTTGCAATTAGTCAATTTATTGCTCCGCTTTGGGAAGGTTGGTCAACCTCTTCTTTAGTTACAATGGAGCGTATTGGCTGGTGGGGGCATATCTTAACGGTTTTCGCCTTCTTAAATTATCTGCCTTATTCTAAGCACCTACATATTATGTTGGCGTTTCCAAATGTATATTACAGCCGCTTAGAACCTAAAGGAGAAATGCAACACTTATCCAAAGTAACGGAAGAAGTTGCACCGATGTTTGAGGAAGAAGAACCAGCGGTAGAAGTTGCTCCTTTAGCAACAGAATCAAACCCTACAGAAACGGTTGATGACATTTTCGGAGATTCAGGCAGTAGTGAGCAATCAGAAGAATCACTAGATGATATTTTTGGAGATACGGGTAGTAGTGAAAAATCTGAGGAGTCTTTAGATGATATTTTTGGAGATACGGGTAGTAGTGAAAAATCTGAGGAGTCTTTAGATGATATTTTTGGAGATACGGGTAGTAGTGAAAAATCTGCGGAATCTTTAGATGATATTTTTGGAGATACAGGTAGCAGTGAAGAACCTGCGGAATCTTTAGATGATATTTTTGGAGACACAGGTAGTAGCGAAGAACCTGCAGAATCTTTAGATGATATTTTTGGAGACACGGGTAGTAGTGAAGAACCTGCGGAGTCTTTGGATGATATTTTTGGAGATACGGGCAGTAGTGAAGAACCTGCGGAGTCTTTAGATGACATTTTTGGGGACACAGGGAGTAGTGAAGAGTCAACAGAATCTATTGATGATATTTTCGGTGATAGTGGAAGCAGCGAAGAGCCTTCCGAATCTATTGATGACATATTTGGTAACAATGAAGAAAGTGTCGATGATATTTTTGGCAATAATGAAGATGCAGAAGAGAGTATAGATGATTTATTCGGACAAGATGACAAACCTAAAGCTAAACCAGCAGTAGCGATACAAGAACCTGAAGAGGAAGAAATTCCAAAATTTGGGGCAAGTGATGTTTTTGATTTAAGTTGGAAAAATATTTTAGATGCCTATTCTTGTACAGAATGTGGTCGTTGTACCTCGATGTGTCCTGCTAACTTAACAGGCAAGAAGTTATCGCCTCGTAAGGTCATGATGGATGTGAGAGATAGGGCGGATGAAATTGGCAAACATATAGATGCAAACAACTTAGAGGTCTTAAAGTCAAGTCAAAAAGGAAAAACTACTAAATTGACCAAAGAGAACTTCGACGACGGCAAAGACCTTTTTGACTACATCACCACAGAGGAATTAAGAGCGTGTACGACGTGTAATGCTTGTGTAGAAGCTTGTCCTGTTACTATCAATCCTTTGGATATTATCACACAACTACGAAGAAACTTAATATTAGATAAAGCAGAAGCACCTGACGAGTGGAATGTTATGTTTACCAATATTGAAAATAATGGTGCACCATGGCAGTTCTCCGCCAGCGATAGAGATAAATGGGTAGAAGATGCTTTAAAATAAAACTTCATGGTTTCACTGTTTCATGGCTTCATGGTTATCTTCAAAGCAATGAAACAATGAAACCATGAGGCAATGAAACAATGAAAATATGTTAAAAATACCAACGATGGCAGATATGGCGGCAGAAGGAAAGTCGCCAGAAATATTATTTTGGGTAGGATGTGCAGGGAGTTTTGATCAACGGGCTCAAAAGGTGACGATTTCTTTCGTTAAAATTATGAATGCTTGTAATGTTGATTTTGCGATTCTAGGGAAAGAAGAAAGTTGCACAGGGGATCCCGCTCGTCGTGCGGGGCATGAGTTTGCGTATCAGGTCGCAGCTATGAAAAATATTAAAACCCTCAATCTATATAAGGTCAAAAAGATTGTGACGGCTTGTCCACATTGTTTTAATATTTTAAAAAATGAATATCCTGCATTGGGGGGAAATTATGAGGTGTTACACCATACTCAATTTTTACAGCAGTTAATCAATGCTGGAAAGATAAAAATGACAGAAGGTGGCACATTCAAAGGTAAAAGAATTACATATCATGACTCTTGTTATCTAGGTCGTGCAAATGACGTGTATGAAGCTCCTCGTGATGTTTTAGCATCTTTAGATGCCGATTTAGTCGAAATGAAAAGAAGCCGTACCAAAGGCTTATGTTGCGGTGCTGGTGGTGCTCAGATGTTTAAAGAAGATGAGCCTGGTGATAAGCGTATCAACGTAGAACGCACAGAAGAAGCATTAGCGACAAAACCAGACATCATTGCAGCCAACTGTCCATTTTGTATTACGATGATGCAAGATGGTGTCAAAAACTTTGAAAAGCAAGATAGTGTTATGGTTATGGATTTATCAGAAATGATAGTTCAGCATAATAACTTATAAACCATTTCATGGTTTCATTGCTACATGGTTTCATTGTAAATCAAAAGCAATGAAACCGTGAAACCATGAAGCCATGAAATCATGTTAACACCTTACGACCAACTCCCCGATACGACCAGAATATGGATTTACCAGTCTAATATCTCCTTTAGTGACACAGATATTCCCAAATTGAGAACAACGTTACAATCCTTTGCCAAAAACTGGGTCAGTCACAATAAAATGTTGCGAACGTATGCTGATGTCTATCATAATTACTTTATAGTACTAATGGTAGATGAAAGCTTGACAGGTGCAAGTGGCTGTTCCATAGATAGTTCTGTGCGATTTATGCAACAATTACAGGCAGAATATAAGGTGAATTTATTTGATAGAATGTGTTTTGCGTATCTAAAAAATGGAAAAGTTAAGACTGCTTCAAGAGAGGAATTTTCGTCACTATATGAGCAAAAACGGATCACAGATGACACCCTTGTTTTCAATAATTTAGTCAATACCAAGCGAGATTTTGAGCAAAAGTGGCAAATAAAATTAGCAGATAGTTGGCATAAAAGAATGGTTTAAAATACTCTATTTACTATTTTTAAATCTATCTTTTCTTTACAAAAGAGATGTTTTTGTATTAAAACTATTTGATAATAAGTACATTATAATCTATTTTTCTGTTATCAATTCACCTTATTTAAGAAATGCATTAATGACATTAATAAATTTCTTTATCTATAACCAACTATCAAATAACATATACTATATTTTACATTATAATAAAAAATAATAACTGTATATTTTTTGGGCTAAATAAAAATGTCACAAATTCCCCCTTTAAAAATCAAGCCCCTTAAAAACAGGTATCAAGTTTGAACTTAATTAGTCAAACACATAAACATACCAAACAACTAAACGAATTCCCATAATTTCAAATACAATTAAATTGCACAAAAATACCTATCACAATTTTGCATTTATTTTAACAATGTTGGGCAAATACAGAAGTTCCACTACCATTTATCACTTTTAAAATAAACCAACAATTAAATAATAAAAGGCAAAATTTAAGTAAAGATGAAACTGAAGAAATTATCAACAAGTAATCTACAATTAAACACAACAAGACAAACTTTTTATCTACACCTCTTAGCAGGTTTTTTAATCTTTTATGGGTTAATGGTCAATTCAGGAAATACAGGTGTTACTAATCAATCTAATGAATTGAAAAGACAACCTGTAGCAACGCAACATTCGAATACTGTAAAACCTACTTTTCAAAATTTGTATCACCCAGAAGAAGTATTTAATTTTCAATTACCTTCTGCTTATATGGGGAGAGAAATGAGTTTATTAAAAAAGTAGTCGTTAGTAAAGCATAAAGAAAGGCTACTTTTGTTAAAGTATAACTAAAGTAGCCTTTTTGAAAATTATTAATCTATATTCTAGTCTCCTATGCTATGTACAGGCATCAGACCATTTCATTTATCTACTTGAGCTTTCCTGATTTTCAATTCTTCGATTTTGATAATAAGTGTAATAGATGCCAACCTAATTCAATTGACTTCGGCTTCGTGCTTTGCAGTTTTTAAACAACTTCATTATTTTATTTTACAATTTGAATTGACTTCTTTTGCTTGGTTAAAATAATTCGTTTTTTCGTTTTAGGATTAATAGTGAAAACCGTAATTTTTATCGTTGCTCTTCCTAATTTAGTTTTAGGATTTAGTTTTACAGGTGCAATAATGATAGCATTTTGTTGGATGCCTAATTTAAACGACTTTACCTTTTTTAGCACCCTAGCTTGCTTCTTTTGTTGTAAGATTACCTTAAAAGTTTTCCCTTTACTAGAGAATATTTTCTTTGACTTTTTATCATAGACTTCTACTAAGGTTTGAACCTTAGCGGGGCGTTTAAGTCCTTTTACCTCAATAACAGGATAGTTAATATCCGTAACTGAAAAATCTATATTTTGCCCACAGGTACAACTTTCCCCATATTCGTTTTTAGAACCACCAACTACTACAGGTCCTGTACCGCTTCTTTCCAACTCTTTACAAGCTAACGCTATCCATTTACATCCTAAGTGTTTATAAGCTTTTGAATCCGGTCGTAGTGTATTACACTCACAACACTTTTCGCATAATTTTTCTAATCTAGTTTCTTTTTTAGTTGCTGCTTTCTTCTGACTAAATAGGCTGTTTAATGATAATGTACTTACTAATAGTAATACCAAACTTATTCTCAATGTGTAATTCATGGTTTTAATCATTTTTGTAATATAAAATGGTTTTTAGAGTATTGATGACTATTGTATAAAATAGGTAACCGCAATTCTTGATTTTTTATCATTAAAAAAGGTATGACACTTATCGTATCATACCTTTTCTAAATCAAAATTTAACTCTTAAACCTATTAAACTACTCCCATTGCTTTTTTCATGGCAGCAATTTGATTATTCCATAATTGTTTTTGGTCATCTACTTCATCATCGTCACAATAGTCTGTAATAACCAAAACAGTATCATTTGTCACTTCTGAACGAGACATTGAAAACTCTAAATATTCTTCATCGTCATCAGCATCTAACCATTTAAAAACTAGCTTTTCTTCCTGTATATCATCTACTAAATGAGCGACTTCATCTGCACCTGTCCATGTAAATGTATATATATCATAATCTCCCTCACGCTCAACATCTACCTCATCACAAAACCATCTAATTAAACAATCAGGTGTTGTAAGGAATTGATAAACTATTGCAGGTGAAGTTTTTAAGACAAATTCTAAAGAGAAGGAGACTCGTTCCATGAACGCTAAAGTTATATTGTTAATAAATTGTGATACGGCACAATAAAAACTAAAAAAATGATTTTTCCAAATTATTGAACTATAATTCATCAAAAAACCTTTCAATAATAGTCCCTATTTAATTCCCATGACATAATAATGCAAATTTGATAGAAGTAGATTAAATTTTTAAGGCTGTGGCTATTTATCTTGTAGTTCACAAATAAATCTTGTATTTTTGTGGGAGTTTTGGGCAGATTTTTTTTTCTAATAAAATGTGGATATAGTTCATGCGACAACTCAAAATAACGAAGTCAATAACAAATAGAGAGAGTCAATCTCTTGAGAAATATTTACAAGAAATCGGGAAAGTAGATTTGTTGACGCCAGAGGAAGAGGTAGATTTGGCTAAGCGAATTAAACAAGGAGATCAACAAGCATTGGAGAAATTGACCAAAGCTAATTTGAGGTTCGTGGTTTCAGTGGCAAAGCAATATCAAAATCAAGGATTATCTTTGAGTGATTTGATTAATGAAGGAAATCTAGGGCTTATCAAAGCAGCTCAACGTTTCGATGAAACTAGAGGTTTCAAATTCATTTCTTATGCTGTTTGGTGGATTCGTCAATCTATTCTTCAGGCTTTAGCAGAACAGTCTCGTATTGTTCGTTTACCTTTAAACAAGGTAGGCTCGTTGAATAAAATCAATAAAGCATTTTCTCAATTAGAGCAAGAATACGAAAGAGAACCTTCCCCAGAGGAATTAGCAGCTATCTTAGATATTGCTACGGAAGAGGTTGAAACGACTTTAGGTGTAGCAGCTCGTCACGTTTCGATGGATGCTCCTTTTGTGGAAGGGGAAGATAATTCACTGTTAGATGTTTTAGAAAATTCTAATACGCCTACTACAGATCAAGGGTTGGAATACACAGATTCTTTGCGTAGAGAGATTGAGCGTTCTTTAAGTACATTAACGGAGCGTCAGCGAGATGTAATTAAATTATATTTTGGTATAGGGGTAGAACATCCGATGTCATTAGAAGATATTGGTGAGAAATTTGGTTTAACAAGAGAAAGAGTCCGTCAAATTAAAGATAAAGCGATTAATAAATTACGTTCTGCTTCAAGAAGTAAGTTATTAAAGGCATATTTAGGGGCGTAAATTCTAATATATTTATTGCTTAGGTCATCAAAAGCACGATAGCAAATTTGCTGTCGTGCTTTTGTGCGTTTATAGAAGGAGAGTGAAAATTTAATTTTAAACATCATACTTATTTATATAAGTGTTTGTTTATAAATTTTACACCTTATCTACCAGCTCTTTCAAAATGTAATATAAACATATTATAAAAAAAAAGTTGGAATGTTTTTGGTAGTATATAAATCAAATTTCACCTAAAAATAAGTTTCCACTGTCTTTCTATTTTAATTAATATTTACATGAAACCACTACCCTTAATAACCACGCCACAAGTGATTGTGGCTTCTCTCACTTGTATCCTGTTATTTTTTGGGACAAATACTTATAGTCAAAATTATCCTCTCTCCAAAGACCCAAATAAATGCTTTGCTCAAGCAGAATTTCCTAATTACACTTTAGAAGAACAAAGAGTTGTCTTACAAAAAGCCTACACCAAAGAAGAATTTCAGCCTGCTGTTATTGATACAGTTACGCAACAATTCTTAATTTTTGATAAATCATTAAATTGGAAGGATTATAAAGCGGATTATGTAAAAGTCACTCAAAAAATTCCTATTCGAGCTGCCGTTTATACGGTAAATGAAGAATACGAAATGATACCAGACATTAAAGTCACTCAAGTAGGTTTTAGAGGCTGGCATGTCAAATCCAATGATAATTGTAATTTTCAAGAGGATGAATGTGATGAGACAACCATTCAATGGTTAGAACGTCCAAGTCAGTTAGATACTTCTGCTTATGATGATATGAGTTTTATGTATTTTAAACAAACGCAAAAACCCCAATACCGAACTATCACCTATATTAAACCCAAGCCTTTAACGCTTTATACTAAGGATGATTTACCAGGTAAATATCAATCATTTACTTATCCTGTATTGGTCAAGCCTGCTAGAAAAATCAAGTATCATTATCCAACTTTATATGGTACAAAAATAGTCAAACAACCTTTTCAGAAAGGTAAAAACATGAAATGGGTCAATGTACTTTGCCCTAAACTCATCAAAGGACTAGTTGTACAGCAAGTTTTATTATCCTTACAGCAACGAAAATATTATGTAGGTTCACTGAGTGAAGAATGGACAGAAGTTGCTCAAAAAGGCTTAATTAAATTTCAACGAGATAATCACTTACCCATTGGGCATTTTGACCAAGAGACAGTTGAAGCACTAGGATTGAATTTTGAAATGTTATTATCTGCACTTTAAGTTTTAGTTATTAGTGTGTTATAAGTAAAAAAGCCGAGATGGAAACGAATTCATCTCGGCTTTTCTCATTTATAACAAAATATCACGCTCTACTCGACTTTTACAATTTTCAAACTTTCACTCACTCGATTTTGTTGACGCATTTGCACAAAATATACGCCGCTAGCTAGAGGGGCATTAATAGCCAAATTATCTGCTTTTTGTGTAATAATTTGCTTGTAAACAGGTTGTCCCAACATATTGAAAATTACTAAATCTGCCTGCTGACCGTCCCATTGTTCAAAATCATAAGAAATCACCAATTGATTGGTAAATGGATTTGGATAAGCTGTCATATTAGCTTCCAATAATTCAATAGGCGTTGTGGATACACTTAAAGTATCAATAACTTGAAACTGATCGATCGCTCCCTCAACAATATGTCCACTACCTGGTAAATCGGCTATTTCAAAAGACACTTGCATCGTGCTAGTAGGTGTTAAAAAATCACTAATCTTAATATTTCTAGTAATCCAAGCAGAATTAGAGTTTGTAATAGTCATCGCTGTCACGGTTTGACTACCATCATGTAATTTTACTTTCATCGTATCATCTCCACTACCACTTAACCCTTCGTCATAAAACCAAAAATCAAACTGAACATACGGATCTATATAATTAGCTACATCAAATACCGGAGAAGTTAGTATAGTTGTACCATTATCCACATCATTATCACCAACTAAGATGCCTCCATTTCCTGTTACATAACATTGATCCCCTACATCATTAGGATTATCAAATTCAGGTGTTGACTGCCCAATAGTAGGATCAACAATCTTTACAGGTACACCTCTTTCCCAATCTCCTGTTTGAGCATTACCAGTCACAGTCCAGCCCAAATCAAACGCAAATCCATCTTCATACCCTATTTCTAATGGAATAGTCAAAACGCCCGAACTGGTACTTAATAAAGTATCTACAATTTCTATGGATTTATAGCCCCAAATTCCAGCTTTTATGGTGTAAGTATCTGTTGGAAGTCCTGTAAAAGAAAAATCACCATTACCATCTGCACTAGTTGAATTGGTATTGAACAAATTATTAACAACAACTTGAGCATCTGGGATAGGTTGACCTGTATTCGCATCCACTACTTGCCCCACTAAATCAAACGGGGCAGCAGGAAGTAGTTGAATATCTTCAACAGTTAATTGTCCATTGTTTAAGGTAACGGTTACCGTTTGTGGTACATAATTCGGTGCTTGTACTAAAACCGTATATGTTCCTGCCGTAGCTGTTCCTGTTTTATATGTTCCAAAAACATCTGAGTTAGCTTGGATATTCGTTGTTTGAATACTTAATAAGGCATTATTAATTGGATTTCCAGATACAGCATCTGTTATATTTCCTTCTAACCAACAAGCCCTTACATAATTTGGTTGAAATACATATAGCCCACTACCAATATCAGAACATAAAACCATACCTGATGGTAAAAAAGGATAAGCCCCCCAAATTCCTTGAAATCCTGTTTGGTTTTGTAAAAAGGTATCAAAATTTCCAACTTCTATCATATTGTCGGGGCGACTTCCATCTATTACAATTAAACCATCGGTATAATAAGAAGTAACCACCCAATCTTGCCACACATGTACATTGTGAGGAATAACACCTGTACCTAGAGAAGCAATTGGTCTAAACTCGTCTAATTGCTGAATAGCATTTAAATTTGATACATCAAATGCAGCAACAGGAGCATTTGCAACTTCGTCTGTTGTAAATAAAGTAGTTCCATCATCAGAAATCCAAACATTATGACAAAAAGCACTCGGAGTCGGGAAGGTAGCCAGTAAAACAGGAGTCGATTTATTCGTAATATCATAGACAGAAAACTCTCCAGCAAAAATATCTGCTGTCCATAAAGTATCTCCTCTTGTAAAACAATCATGTGAGTAACGAGTATCTACCAAACCTTGAAAGGAAGGAGAACCTGGCGTATTTAAATCGAGAACCATCACCCCTCCAGCACCAACATCTGCTCCCGATATATAACCATATCCATTTTCGTCTATCCAAATATTATGTGCTTTATTAAACTGTTCAGCCGTACCATTCACGTCAATCGCTGGTTGCCATTGTGAAGACACAACAGAATCAGGTAGGTAAGATAAATCAATCATAGTCAAGCCATCATCACCTTGATCTGTTGTTACATAAGCATATTGCCCCCATGTTTTAATATCTCTCCAAGTAGAATTATCCCCTGGAACAAAATCTACTTCCACAGGGTTAGTGGGATCTGCTAAACTTACAATAGATACACCATTACGAACGCCAACTATAGCATATTCTACGCCTGTAGTGGTATCAGCATATCCCCAAATATCATTTAAATTCTCTGTATATTGATACTGCCCCACTAGACTTACATTCAACTGAGCCAATACTGAAGTGGTAAATAAACAACATAGCACCGAAAGACTAATGATTTTCTTCATAAGTAATTCTTATTTTAATTATCTAAGTTTTTTAATAATAACGTAGTGAATAGGATATTGGTGAGCATAAACTTGTCGCAAGGTAAGTATAGATTACATAAGAATCATAAAAGTAATTATTTCGTTAAAAAAAACTGTCTTTTAGCGGTCAATAATTCGTGAATGTTCTGTTTAAGACTTTAAAATAGAGGCTTCAATATATAAATACTATCATATCATGCATTCTATCCAATAAATTACACTTTACAGCTACAAAAGTATTCGCATTTTGTTGATTAAGTGTAAATTATTTCCTAAGTTCGTTTATTGCATAGAATAATAAAATATCACGATAACCAATTCTATTTTTAATAGTATTTTTTGATGAAAAAACTAATTCTAATCCCTATTTTCTTGCTTGTTTACAATGGTATATTTGGACAAGGAGATAAAGCACGCTTTTTCAGAGCAGTGGATATTATTTCTTGTGAGTTTGCCTATCAATCCATTAAAGATCAAAAAGATAGTCCTTTCCTTTCTGATTATCAAGCCTCCTTTCCTGATTGTGGACAAGAGTTAGCTGGTGCGTTTTATTCTGAACTCACTACTTTTCTAAGAGATAAGGATTTAACAGCAACACTCAAACTTTGTAATGGCATTAATAACTTTAAAAATAGATATGAAACAGAGTTTGCCACCAAAGATGCTTCTGATTATGAGGATGTCAATTCTGTTTTAACCAAAATATTTAATCAAGCCAGCATTCAATCTTTTAAAAGTAGGCATCGAAACACTTATAATGGTTTGATGAGTAGAATTGGTAATGAAATTCTAGCATTATATGGTCAGACAAATGATGTGGTAATGGTAGATGAAGAAGAGACAAGAGAACCTTCTAGACCACAACCGCAGCCTAAGCCTATCGTCCCACAACCTAGGAATACTGAAACGATTGTGGATAATACAACCGATGAATTTGATGCGAATGATTTTACGCCACTACCAAGAAGAGATAGAATAACCGATGAAGATTTTCGTCCAATCCGTACAGAACGTCCTTTTATCGGAAAAAGGGAACTATTCTGGCTATTTGCAATGATGATTTTTGGGTTATTCGGATTTTATTTTGTAAAAAACGCTGTTCCTCAACGCTATGATGGTCCTTTAATCGCAGAAGAAGAAACGATGAGTTTATTGAAAACGCTTAAAAAAGAAATGTCTAAATTACAGGAGCATAATGATTCATTAGAAGAAGAAGTAACTCGCTTAAAATTTAGAATACAGCAATTTCAAGAAAAAAATATCATATACGATCCACCTAACTTATCAAAAAAATCAATTGAAGCACACAAAGCTAATGATGATGAACAACCTCCTGTTCCACCTATTCCGTTGGAAGAAGAAATTCAATTACCTCCTCCAGTCAAAACATTGATTTCAACTACCTTCTTTATGCCATTACCTAGCACCAATGGTACTTTTCAAGGAAGTTTGGCTGAAAATGAATTTAGGCGTGCAGAATCTGTCTATCGTTTTGAAATTACAAATGACGAAGGAACAATGGCTGTCTTTACGGTACATGATGACATCGCTACAATGATTCGAGCCTTAGACGATCCAGATAGGTATTTAAAACCAGCTTGTCGCTCCAATTCTATTCCACATATTAGTGCTACTAAGATTTTAACTGATAAAAAAGGCTTAGCCATCAAAGATGGAAATGATTGGAAAGTACAGCGAAAAGCAATTATTCGATACGCATAGCATCTAATTTATGATTTAGACTCAATAGCTATCGGAATTTGGAATTTGGAATTTGGAATTTGGAATTTAATTAATATGCGATTTATACTATTATTTTATATAATTATTTAATGCTCCAATACCTTATTTGCTCAAAATGTGGGTAAAGAAGTATATGATCGAGCCATTGATTATGTGAATTGTGCTTTAGCTGAATTCTCGATAACCGATCAAGATGGTCAGCCTCATATACTTGATTATAGGGAACAGGTTAAGACAAATTGCGATTTCTTCACCTTGGTTGAATTTTTAAAAACAAGAAAACCACAACCTTTAGAGAAAAATTTATTCTTGGCAAATGCGGTGGATGCTTACAAAAATCGGTATTCCCCTACCCTATCGAATCAAGATTTATATGATTTACTGTCCATTGAGCTTTTTAGAGAATCTGAAGTCATTTCGTTTTCAAAGCTGCCTAAGCGTAAAGCCACCTATCCTCCACTCAAGCGCAATATCAATGATTATCTAAAAACAGTTTTTAGTGTCAATCCTACTATCACTAGGGATGTAAATGAAGAAATATCTCCTACTGAACAAGAGGAAGCAGATACACAAGAACCATTAAATCCTACAGAACAAGAAAGTATAAAAATGCCAGAAATGGTGGAAGAGGATGTTCCTGATGATTTTTATGACGATATTGATGAATATGATGAGGACAACGACATGGAATGGTCAGATATATTCTCCTGGCGTCGCTCCTGGCTTTTTCGCTTTAGTTTATTCTTTTTGAGTATGGCTGCTTTTTTATATGTCATTATTCCATATTATGAGCGTAGTTATAAAGCAGAAGAGACTCAAAATGCCTTGAAAAGTGATAAAATGATTGTGTTACCCGAAGCTGTAGGCTTACGCTCCGAAGTTGAGTTATTAAAAAATAAACAAAAGGTCTTATTAGAAAAAATCAAAGCTGCCCACCTTGAATTGAATGAGTTAGAAGATGAGGATTAGTGCTGCTTAGGTAGTTAGTAAGGTCTATTAGTAGATTTCAGTTAACTACAGAAATCTGAAATCTACTAATTTTCCAAATTATTATTTTGCCAAAATAATTTCACTATTTGAATTTGTCCTGTCCATTTCTTGTTGGTTCAATCTAAATGTCTTTTCGGTATTAGTGTAAACACAGTCACAATCACTGTATTCTCCTTTGACCTCAATATTCGATATTTTAAAAGAAAAATCGCCCATATTCCGAATGATATAGTCAGAATCTTCATAAGAATTTAAATTAATGAAACCACCTGATGTAAAAGGACGCCTATCAGATAACACTAAGATAGCAGCCCCATCTGAAGCCTCTAAATATCGAATAGAATCTATCGGAGTCAAAAAATCATCATCTTTGTTAAATCTAACGAGATAAGCTGTTTCGATTTGGCTTTGCGGTACATTATCATCAAACTTAAAAGATAAAGCATTGATATAATCAATATCAGGCTCATCACAAAATTTAAATCCACAATCGTCTTCACCACAAGAAGAAACGGTTAATACCACAATTAAAATTGCTAGGTGTAAAGTGATACTTTTCATAATTATTCTATTTAGTTGTTGTTAAATTAATACCGGGTGCGTTGTGTTATCATTTTCATAAAGCTCAATAATACAAAAAATGACTTAAACCTTTCTCAAATCCATTAGTTAATAAACGAGATTAAATTGTTTTAACTATTTATGGCATGCAACAACTCAAACCATATTTTCAACCAATTCTACTATTTATTCTAGCCTTAGCAGGCATCGCACATTTCGTAGCTCCTCAAGAATTTGCAAAAGCGATTCCGCCTGATTTATCCTTTCCTTATTTTTGGGTGTATTTGACAGGTGCGATTGAGTTTTTGGCAATTGTGGGTTTATTGATTCCAAAGTGGAGACGGTTAACGGCTTATCTACTAGTAGCGTATTTTATTGCGTTGCTGCCTGCTCATTTTGAGATGTTGATTAAAGACGAAGGCTTATTTGGTTTTTATCATCGAGAAGGCTACATACTAAGGGTCTTCATGCAATTGATTCCAATTTTTCTGGCTTGGGAAATTCGACATGCCAATGTACCTAGTGTATTTCCATTATTGGATAAAATGGATAAGGCTTTGTTAGAACGTTGGCAACAGCCGTATGCATGGCACTCTAAATGGTTGTGGGTAGCAGCTTGGTACAATTTAGGTTTTGGGTTTTGGGTGGGTTTATTTCCCAATCAAGCCTTTTTACTCTTGGGCATGGATTTACCAACTTATCCCTTTTTATGGCAATGTATTGGGATGATAGTAGGGGTTTATGGTATCGGCTATGCGATTGCTGCATTTGATGAAATGACGCATTATCCGATTGTATTAGTTGGAATGTTGGGTAAAATATTTGGTCCACTAGGGTTTATTTACACCTTTTGGACAGGGCAAATCGCCTTGAGTTTTGGTATTCTGTTGTTGTTTAATGACTTGATTTGGTATCCTTCGTTTTTGGGAATTTTGAAGCGGAAGTATGAGGAATTGGTTAACTGACATTATTAACTAATTCTTATTTTCTTTGACAGCGAAGGGTTAACCCCCTTTCGCTTTAGACTAAGACAGTCCAATATATAGAGCGATAGGGTTTTAACCCTTCGCTGATAAAAAGGCGATAAATAGTTACCAATAATACTACAAACCATTCACCAAATATTCAATGGTCTGAAGTTGTTTAGTAATTTTAGCGAGGTAATCATCTATTGTGATTCGTTTATCTGCCAGTAACTTTTCTAGAATTTTATATTTACCAAATTCCATATAAACCTTACTTCGCAGTTCGGGGTAATGCATTAGTTGTTCCTCTAAAAAGAGTAGAATCGTTTCTATATCACCTGTTTTGAATAAATATTGAGCTTGTTGTTTAATTTGATGTAGATTAGCTTTTTGCTCTGCGGGTGTTTGCTTTAACTTTTTCTCTTCTAAGGGTTGAGTATTCCACAAATAAACAACAGCACTCGGTTCGTTGATATGACTAATAAATTTGATAATTTTTAAATACAATTGATCCATTTTTTGCTCATGGTCTTGTTCCGTCATCAGCCCCAATTGTATATTGGTTTCTATTCGATTGATTTTATTGACAATAAAAATTAACTGCTCAATTTCATTAGAACAATCCCTGTCTTGCAACTTCAAAAAATCAATAATGAAATCAATGCAATCTTTAATATCTGCTTTATTCAGAATTTCAATCGCTATTTTTTGAAATTTTTGAAGGTTATTATCCATTTTAAGTTAGTTTTGAAAGATTAATGAATCATTGCAAATATGCCCTTTTATGATTTTATTTGTAAAGGGGGGATTTTATAATTTTCTAACAAAATTGTCAATAGCTCTTAGTTGTTGACTAATCTTTGTTAAATACTCTGCTGTAGATAATTTCTTATTTGCAAATAATTTTTCTACAACTTTAAACCTACCAAACTGCATATAAATATCATTTCGATATTGTGGGTATTCATTAAGTTGTTCCTCTAAAAAAAGTAAAATCGTCTCTATCTCCCCTGTTTTAAATAAATATTGAGCCTGTCGTTTAATTTGGTTGAACTCCATTTTTTGCGTTTCTGAAACTTCAGTTAGTTGGTGATCATCAAACTGTTTCGTATTCCACAAGTAAACAACGGCACTTGGTTGTTCAATATGATTAATAAATTTAATAAGTTTTAAATTCACATCATCTGTCATATTTTCATAATCTTTCAATGCCAAAAGTCCCATACTATTATTTTCTTCTATTCGCATTACCTTATTTCCTAATAGCATTAATCTATCAATTGCATCCAAATAATCCTTTTTTTTGTATTTTAAAAAATCAATAATAAACGTAATACATCCTGCTGCACCACCGATGTCTAGTTGTTCAAGTGCTTCTTTTTGAAATTTTGATAAATTATTATCCATTTTAAGTTAGTTTTGAAAGATTAATGAATCATTGCAAATATGCC
>CAYLSF010000045.1:0-16407 GCA_964385675.1 uncultured Saprospiraceae bacterium | reverse complement strand
AAACTGTATCATATTGTCTTTTCGTACTCCTTTGAGGACGATTTTGAGTGGTTCATCTTTTCTATACTTTATGGCATTGCTTAAAAGATTTTGGAATAAAAGACTGATATAGGTTCTATTGACATAGAGTTTGGGTATATCTGCATCAATGGTAATATTGGCATCGTTTTCATCAATCTGTAACCTAAGATTCATCATTACTTTAGATAAAATATTATCTAAGGATAGAAATTTCTTATCTAATTGAACACGACCTGCACGAGAATAGCCTAAGAGATCCTTTAGTAATAAATCCATTCTATCTACGCCATCTACTGCAAATGCCATAAATTCTCTACCAGAATCATCTAATTTATCATTATATCTACGTTTAATCAATTGGATATAACTTTTTATCATCCGAAGTGGTTCTTTCAAATCATGGGATGCAATGTAAGCAAACTGCTCTAACTCTTTATTAGAAGTTTCTAAGGCTTTGGCATATTGATCTAACTTGGTTTTGAATTGTTCTTCTTGACTTAAATCCTCTATCATGGTTAAGAAAAAAGCATTGCCTTGAGTGTCTCTAATAATCTTACCAAACTTTAAATTAACCAATAAACTTTCTCCATCTTTTCGGTAATACTTAATAACTTTTTGTGCAAATTTATCATTTTGATTTTCATTGCTCAATAAATCGAAGTTAGTCACCAAAGTATAAGATTGTCCAATTAATTCATGTTCTTTATAGCCTAATAATTCCGTAAAGGCTGGATTAGTCTGTACAAATTGTCCCTTTAAGTCAAGCAATGCCATACCATTTGGTGTCTCTTGAAAAATGTGTTGAGCACGCTGTTCTACCTGTTCTCTACGCTGTTTTTCCTCCATTTCCTTGGTAACATCAAACCCTAAAACGATAATGCCTTGTATATTTCCATCCTTATCATAATTAGGCAATTTATTGGTACGAACCCAAACTTTCTTACCATTGGGCAGGTGCATTTCTTCTATTTGATTGATAATTGGCTCTCCTGTAGCCATAACTTCTTTATCTTCTTCATAGTAGCGGTCTGCAATTTCCGCAGGTAGTATTTCAAATAAATCTAGATTATTAAAATAAGAGAGTGGGCGACCCGAAGAAATGGCATGTGCTTTATTGGATTTTAGGACAACATTATTTTTATTTTTATAGACTATCATTGCTGGAAATCCATTAAATAGATAGTCAATTTCTCGCTCTCTTTCTTGTATCAATGCTTCTTTCTCATCTAATCGTTTTTGTATTGAATAATTGTAGTTCAATATCAAGTAAGTAATTAGTGTGAACGCTGGTGTCCAGATCAACCACAGTTTTTTTACGAAACGCTCATTTTCAGGTGTAATGAAAATTATTATGATGTATCCAATGAATGTAATGGTTAATAGCCATATTAAACTACTTCTTTTCCGAAAACTCCCGCCAACAAACATTAAACTTAACCAATAAGAAAGTACTAAATATCGCTTGAAATCATTGTGATGTATCCAATAGAGCAATAGGGACATAAATATTATGCCCACACCAAGATATAATGTATCAGCATTTGCCCTTAAATGTGGAAAATATGATGCTAGGAAAAAGGTAAGTAGAAACGCACCTGACACTACATAGTGCAAAGGTTCATGAAAATTACCAGAGGGATCTAGTGAAAGAAAAGTATGGTAAACGGCAATTGTAACTACACTCAAACTAAAAATACCTTGAAGAGCTAATCCTCCATTTTGCTTGAACTGTTGAAATAAGTCCTTAAACTGAGCTATTGACATTTGATACGCCTTTTTAGAGAAAATTTGCTGATGATGTTTGGATGTCTGTGGCTTCAAATTAAAAAAAATTGACTTCTGGAGACTTCATTTATTATTTAAATAAAATATGCCTTACTTTTGTTGAAATATATGTTGTTATTATCTGTAACAAATTCACTACCAACTTTATCATTTTGATTATAAAGATGGTGAAATACTACTAATTTTGAAAGTAACCATTCAAAGTTTAAATATTCATTACGAAGTGACCGGTCAAGGAAAGCCTTTAGTGCTACTTCACGGGTGGGGCTGTGATACTAAAATATTCAAAGCCCTCAATACTTATTTCAAACAACACTTTACAGTTTATCGACTTGATTTTCCTGGATTCGGACAAAGCGATACACCTCTAAAACCATGGACAAATGACGATTATGTCGATTTCACAAAAGCATTTTTAGAAAAACTACAAATTGAAAATCCTATCATTTTAGGACATTCTTTTGGAGGGCGTATTGCCTTAAAATTAGGAACCTTGATACCTTTCCATAAATTGATATTAACAGGAAGTGCTGGTATTAAGCCCTCTCGTAGTTTAAGCTATTATACTAGTGTTTATACTTATAAGTTTCTAAAAATATTGGCAAATCTTCCAATTCTTCGTTTTTTCTTAGCTCCTTTGGTAGAAGCTTACATTCAAAACATGGGTTCGGAAGATTATAAAAAGTCAAATCCTATCATGCGAACTACACTATCGAATGTAGTTAATGCTGATTTGACACCCTACATGCCCAAATTAACAATGCCTGTCTTACTACTTTGGGGTGAAAATGATACCGCTACACCTGTAAAAAATGCAAAAATTATGGAAAATTTAATTCCTGACGCTGGACTAGTGGTATTGAAGAATAGTGGACATTATGTATTCTTAGAACAAGCACAGCAGTTTACCGTCATCATGGATAAATTTTTGGAAAAGGATAGATAAAATTTCATTGCTTCACGGTTTCATTGTTTCATTGAAAAATTATGGATTGGATATACAATATAACTTACGCTTTAACTTTTGGAATTGCTTTTTACTATTTCTATTTGAAAGCTCGTAAGAGTATTCATATTCTTCAATTAAATAGTTATCGAGATGAACGATATGGTAAGTGGATGAATCAGAATGCTGCTAAAGTTTATTTCAATAGTGATTTGTTACCAATTTTAGGAGCTATAATTGCTGTTTTCTTTCCCCTGATTGGCTTAGCTGTCGCAGTTTTATCTTATTTACTATTAATCCGTTTACGACCTCAAATTAAAGAGAAAAAGCCATTGGTAGTAACAGATCGGGTAAAGCGACTAATGCGAACCATTTATGGAATTAGTGGAATTGTGTTTTTGATGTTTGGGGTGTTTTTGTACTCTTATCCTTATCTAGCTATTCTATGTATTGTGCTTTGGATATTTACAACATTTTGGGTGGTTCGCTTTGGGAATCGTATCAATGTACCTATTGAAAATAATATCAATCTTTCTTTTTACAAACAAGCACAACAAAAGGTTAAAAGTGCTTCTGACTTATTGGTAATAGGTATTACAGGAAGTTATGGAAAAACCTCTGTTAAGCATGCTGTTACGGATTTGCTGTCACATAAATTTAATGTATTGATGACGCCAGGTAGTTATAATACTGCCATGGGGGTAACTCGTATTATTAATGATAAATTAAATCCATTGCACGAGATTTTTGTAGCTGAAATGGGAGCAAAACAACGAGGAGATATTAAAGAATTAGTGGATTTGGCATCACCAAAAATTGGAATTTTAACAGCAATTGGACCTGCTCACTTAGAAACTTTTGGTAGCCTTGAAATAACTCAAAAGACCAAATATGAATTGATAGATGGATTACCAAAAGATGGAGTGGCGTTTATGAATTACGATAATGAAAGAGTACGAGAATGTGTAGAATGGACGAATGTAGAAAAATATACGTATAGTGCTTCATCTGATAAGGCAGACTTTTATGCCAGTGATTTAAATATTACTTCAAAAGGTAGTCATTTTAAGGTGAATACACCCGATGGACAATCTATTCCTGTTTTGACCAAATTATTGGGAGAACATAATATTTCTAATGTAGTGGTAGGCGTTGCGGTGGCACATCATTTAGGCGTATCGCATCAGCAAATTTCGGGTATCGTTCGTACCTTAAAACCTGCGGAACATCGCTTACAGTTGAAAAAAACAGCAGCAGGAATTACCATTTTGGATGATGCTTTTAATTCTAATCCTGTTGGTTCAAAAGCGGCTGTAGAGGTATTGAGACAAATTGAGGGGAATCAAAAAATATTAGTGACACCAGGTATGGTAGAATTGGGGGAGCAAGAATATGAACTCAATTATCAATTTGGCGTACATGCGTCTAAAAATGCAGATTATATTATCCTTGTTGGTCAAAAGCAAACAGAGCCGATTCAGAAAGCTTTAAAAGATGAAGGCTTTAATGAATCCAATCTTTTTGTGGCTAAAGACTTTTTTGAAGGGAATGCACATTTACAATCAATTGCAAAAAAAGGGGATGTGGTGTTGTTTGAAAATGATTTGCCTGATACTTATAATGAGTAAATAATAAAAGCGTATATTAGGATTAAAAATATAGACTTATGGCAGAATCACGTCAACTAGTAAGATTTGATTGGGCAATAAAATATCTACTTCGAGATAAAGCAAATTTCGATATTTTAGAGGGTTTTTTGAGTGCCTTGTTAGAAGATGATGATTTGAGAATTATTGGATTAGTCAGCGAAGAAAGTAATCAGAAAGATGAAGATGAAAAATTCAATCGAGTGGATTTGATGGTAGAAGATGCGAATAAGCAACGGATTATCATAGAGGTGCAAACGACTCGGGAATCTGATTATTTGGAGCGATTATTATTTGGAACGAGTAAAGCGATATTAGAAAATACACCCTTAGGGAAATCCTACAAGCATGTCAAAAAAGTAATTTCTGTCAGTATTTTATTTTTCAATTTAGGTAGAGGTACAGACTATTTATATCATGGTAAGACCTCTTTTAAGGGAATGAATGATGGTAGTGAATTGATTGTCAAGAAAAAGGAAACAGTAGCATTTGATTCAAATAAACAATATCAATTAAAAGAGCGTAATATTTTCCCTGAGTATTATTTGATTCGAGTAGAGAAGTATAAAAATATAGTAAAGAAGCGAATAGATGAGTGGGTTTATTTGATAAAAAATAATACCGTTTTGGAAGGTTCAAAATCAAAAGGGATAGAAGCTGCTCAACAGAAATTAGATTATCTAAATATGTCAAAAGCTGATAGAGAGCAATATGAACGTTTTATTATGAATTTGACAAGGGAAAAAGATATGGTTCAAACAGCTAAAAATGAAGGGGTTGTGGAAGGACGAAAAAAACGAAATGACGAAATTATATTCAACTGCATTAAAGCAAATATGACCAATGAACAAATTGAAGTCATTACTGGGTTGGAACTTGAAGAGATAGAAGCAATTCGGAAAAGATTAAATATCTAATATTAATAAAATTAAAAATAACTTACGGTTACGTAAATAGGGAAACGACAAAATCGTTCACCGCCCACCGTCTACCGTTCACCATTTCAAAAAATGAACAAAACCAATATAGCCGTCTTATTTGGCGGCAAGTCAGTAGAACATGAAGTATCTATTATTTCGGGTAATCAAGCTTTACATGCCATTCGCTCAAATGATAGGTATAATGTTATTCCAATTTATATTACCAAAAAGGGGAATTGGTACACAGGCGAAGTCTTATTTGATTTGAGTAATTATCAAAACTCGAAAGCCTTATTAGGAGATTGTGATCAGCTTTCTGTTTCCTTTTCAGATAAATCCTTTTTTACTTATAGAAAATCCTTTTGGGGTTCAAAAAAAGTGGAATATAAAGTTGATGTTGCCTTTCCTGTCTTTCATGGTACGTTTGGAGAAGATGGTTCTGTGCAGGGCGTCTTTGAATTGATGGATATTCCATATACGGGAAGTAATGTATTAGCCGCTGCAACTACTATGGATAAGGTTACCACCAAAATGGTATTAAGAGAATCTAATGTCAAAGTATTGGATTATGATTGGTTGTATGCTGATGAATGGATATTGGAGAGGGATGGTATTTTGAATCGGATTGCCAATAAATTTTCATTTCCATTGATTGTTAAACCTTCGGATTTGGGGTCGAGTATTGGGATTAGTAAAGCAGCAGATTTGACGGAACTAGAAGAAGCCATTGATTTTGCAGCAGGATATTCATCGCGAATTATTGTAGAACCAGCTATTACCAATCTCAAAGAAATAAACTGTTCTGTTATGGGTAATCATACGGATATGGAAACATCAGTATGTGAAGAACCTCTAGGAAGTGATGAGATTTTGAGTTTTGAAGATAAATATAAATCGGGTGGAAAGCAGCAAGGAATGAGTGGTTTGAAGCGTCGAATTCCTGCGAATATTACACCCGAACAAGAACAAACCATTAAAACGATGGCGAAACAAACGTTTCGGGCGTTTGATTCTAGTGGCTTAGTGCGTATTGATTTTATGATAAATCAAGATGATGATGAGATTTATGTCAATGAAATCAATACCATTCCTGGTTCATTGTCTTTTTATTTATGGAAACACTCTGATATTAATTTTTCAAAACTAGCGGATAAATTAATTCAAATTGCGGTAAAACGCCATAGCCAACAATCTAAACGTACGTTTACCTTTGATGCCAATCTATTGAGTGAGTTTACAGGTAGTAAAGGTGGCGGTGGAAGCAAATTAGGGAAAGCATGATCAATTTAGGTATAAGGTACAAGGTAGAACGTCATAATTTAATAATGTTATCACTTCATTATTGATACCATTACCTTACTTCTATCTTAAAATCTAATTTAGTTTTCATATTAAAAAAGTTCAATTATCTTTGAATAAATAAGAGTTTGTATCAATAGAAAATAAATTATAAAAATTTTGATTTTGGAAAATGGATATTGATTATCAAAAATCATTTATATGATTTTGTCCATTCAAAATTCAAAATTATTCACTCAAAATTAAGTATAATACACAATGGAGAAATTATCCAATTTTTTTAAGGAAGCCTATTATTTCCTCACAAGTTCCATCTTTCTTAAAAATTTCTTCTCCGCTAATGCTATTATAATTGTTGTTTTATTCCTTGTATTTCAATGGTTACAATGCTTTACTAGACATGGCGAAGAGGTAACTGTTCCCGATTTTAGAGGACAAACACTACCACAAGTGCAAGAGTTATTAAAACGCAAGCATTTACAAATTGCTGTAATCGACTCAACATATGATGGTAAGAAATTACCATTGTCTATCATAGATCAAAACCCTTTACCAACTAAAGTCACGGGGTTACGAGTTAAAAAAGATAGAACAATTTATATTACAGTAAATTCTGAAACACCACCTTCTGTTCGTTTGCCCAATATTTGGAATAAGGATTTTGATTATGTGAAAAAGGTATTGGAAAACTACGATTTGAAAGTTAATGTAGTAGATAGAAAACCAGATAGAGCAGTTAATACGGTACTAGAAGTTCAATATAAAGGAGAGGTGCTTAAAAAGCCTAGAACTAGAAAGGAAGCCATTAGAATTCCTAGAGGAAGTACAATTGGAGTAGTTGTGGCTGATGGTGGCGGAAGTATGGTGCAAGTACCTAAAATTCGCTGTAAGACTTATGCGGAAGCAAAATTTGTTATAGATAGTTATGGTTTAAATATTGAATCTGTTAACATAGATGGAACAGTAACGGATTCCTTATCTGCCTATGTTTATCAGCAAAATCCACCGTATAGTCCAGAGGATTTAATTCAAGTGGGTTCTCCTATTAATTTATGGTTAACCCAATCTATGCCATCAGGCTGTGAAGGTGATGATGATTTAATATTAACACCAACAGATGATACACAAGATACAGATGATTTCGAAGATGATGGTTTTGGTGGAGATGAGTTTGAAGTAGAAGGAGAATATGAAGGGGGAAATGAACGCAAGCGATAGTTCACTAAATTGGAATTAATTTATTTGAAGAATCAAAAGTTTTAAAAAACAACATAATAAAGCGATGTATCGTTTTATGAAGAGGTCGGATGCAGACGGTATCCGACCTTTTAAGTTATAGCAAATTTTAAAAATCAAAATATGAGATTCCTGTTGTTATTGAGTTGTATGTTGTATATCTCTACTGGATGGACTCAAATCATGGAAGTACCACTACAATCTAACCCAACTATTAGAAGTTACGCCACAAAATACCCGGCATCTTTTGTAAAAGCTCCTGGCGATACGATTAATATTCCCTTCTTAGATGATTTTTCCTATGAAGGGCCTTATCCGTCAGAAGCAGTTTGGGATGATAGAGACGCCTATGTGAACACAGGTATGCCTGTACAGCCGCCTAGTTTTGGGGTGGCAACATTAGATGGATTAAGTGAAAATGGAACACCTCACGGAAGTAATACAGGGATTGCAGATCATCTAACAACTAAGCCTATCTACATGGGTGGATTTTCAGCGAGCGATAATGTTTATTTAAGTTTCTTTTATCAGCCTAGAGGGTTTGGTGATAAACCTGAAGCTACAGATAGTTTGATTTTAGAATTTAAAAATGACACAGATAATTGGGAAAGAATAACGGCTTTTCCTGGTATTCCATCTTCTGCACCGTCTGACTCTATTCCGCCTTTTCAGCAGTTTAGTGTTCACATCAATGCCAATAAATATTTATTCGATGGTTTTCAATTTAGGTTTAAAAACATAGCTACGCTCACAGGAAGTGTGGATCATTGGCATATTGATTATGTGCGGGTAACCACTAATAATACGAATTTTGATAACTTTAATGATGTAGCCTATACAAGTAAACCTAAGTCTATGTTAAAAGACTACTCCACTATGCCATGGAGTCATTATAAAGTTGCAAAACAAGATGAGACTGATCAAAACTATAGAGTAAAATTATTTAATCATTTCACCGCACAAAAGAGTTTATTGCCCGCTAAAGTCAACTTTATAGAACAAGGAACAAATTCATTATTACTTTCCAATGATATTTTGAATACATCGTTGCCGCCTGTTGCTTTTGGCTCTTTAAATCCTGATCAACATACAACAGTTTCTAGAAGTTATGATACAACAAGTTTTAATAACTTGATTAACCTTCTAGATGCTTTTGATAATGAAGAAAGAGTAACGGTTAGAAATGAATTTACGATAGCACCAACGGGTCAAGATGCGAATTTTCCTTTAGTTTTACATAATGATACGGCTTATTCAGAAACAACTTTTGATAATTTATTTGCCTATGATGATGGAGAGGCTGAAGTAAGTATAGTAGGAGCAAGGGCAGGGGATCAAGTTGCAGTAAAATATACAGCTAATATACCAGACACACTTAGAGCTATTCAAATGTATATTCCACACATTTTTGGTGATGTAACGGGGCAACGAATGAACCTAAAAGTATGGTTAAATGATTTAAATACAACGCCTATCTATGAAGCTGATTTTATTCAACCGATTTATGTGGATTCGATTAATGGCTGGACAACTTATTCCTTAGATACTTCAGCTGTAGCATTGCCTGCTGGAGATTTTTATATCGGATGGCAACAAGCGATTGATCCGCCATCACCAAATCAAGCAATCCCTGTGGGATATGATAAGAGTAATCCAGATAAGGCTCAATTCAACTTTCAAAATATTGGTGCAGGTTGGTTGCCGTTAGGCTCATTTACTTCAACTATTGCAGATGGAGCAATTATGATGCGTCCTGTTGTGGGGAGTACAACGCCTTTTACAACGAATACCATTCAACAAATACCTACAGATGATATAAAAATATATCCAAATCCAGTATTGAATCAATTATTCGTACACATTGAAACTGGAAACTATGGAGATTATTCGTATCAATTATTTAATGCATTAGGACAATTGATGCAGCAAAACCAATTGGGACAACAAATTAATGTACAAGATTTATCGAAAGGATTGTATATTTTAAAAATTCAAAATACGCGTACAAATCAAACAATTAATCATAAATTTGTGAAACTATAGAGTCATTTCGGATTTCGGATGTATGATTTCGGAATACAAGGAGCAAAGATAGTAGAAATGCTTTATATGTAATTTTGATAATAAGTAGAGCTAATCCTTTGAGAACGCTCAAATTCAAAATTTTTCATTCAAAAATCAAAATTAATTATAGTGAAAGAAATAACAGTACAGCAACTAAAAAAAATGATGGATGAAGGTGCTGATTTCCAATTGATTGATGTCAGAGAACCTCATGAATATGAATACGGTAACATTGGTGGAGAGTTAATTCCTTTAGGAACAATTCCACAGAACGTTGATAAAATATCAGAGGATAAGCCCGTTATTATGCAATGCAGAAGTGGGGGTAGAAGTGGGCAAGCGGCTGTGTTTTTAGAGCAAGCACATGGCTTTTCCAATCTGTATAATCTAAGAGGTGGCATTATGGCTTGGAATAGTGAAATTGATTCTTCTGTTAAATACTAAAATGAATTAGGAATTAGGAATTACGAATTTTAAAATTTGTAATTGGCTTCTTGATATAAATTAAAGTGTCAATAAAGCATCATTTATCCATAAATGGTGCTTTATTCATTTATAACTCGAAGCGTTAAATAGAAATTCCTAATTCGTAATTTGTAATTCCTAATTAAAAATGATCGCAGTTACAGGTGCAGCAGGGTTTATCGGAAGTTGTATGGTGCAACAGTTAAATGATGCTGGATATAAAGATTTGATATTGGTAGATGATTTTAGTTTGGTTGCTAAAAATCGGAATTTTGTCAATAAGCAATTTATCAAGACCATTCATCGAGATGTTTTTGTTAATTATTTTCAAAAAAATGCGACTGACTTTGATGCCATTATTCACTTTGGAGCCAGAACAGATACGACAGAAACGGATATTGCTTTGTTTGATAGATTAAACTTAAATTACACCAAAGCCTTATGGAATATCTGCTCCGAACACCAAATTCCATTGATTTATGCTTCTAGTGCAGCTACTTATGGCTTAGGAGAATTGGGATATGAGGACAAACATGATATTTGTAAAAAACTAGAACCCTTAAATGCTTATGGTCGCTCCAAAAATGATTTTGATATTTGGGCATTGGAACAAGACAAACAACCGCCTTACTGGGCAGGGCTAAAATTCTTTAATGTGTATGGTCCAAATGAATTTCATAAAGGTCGAATGGCATCCGTTATTTTTCATACGCACCGTCAAATCAATGCAACGGGCGGCATGAGACTATTTCGTTCTCACAATCCTAACTATAAAGATGGAGAACAACAGCGAGACTTTATTTATGTGAAGGATGTGGTCAATATGGCTCAATTTCTTTTAGAAAATCAGAAAGAAAGTGGCCTATATAATTTTGGTACAGGAACGGCTCGTACGTTTTGGGATTTGGCAGCAAGTACATTCCGAGCAATGAAATTAGAACCTAATATTTCTTTTATGGATACGCCGATTGATATAAGAGATAAGTATCAATATTTTACAGAAGCCACCATGGATAAAATCAGACGAGTAGGGTATAGTAAGCCTTTCTATACTTTAGAGGAGGGAATTGAGGATTACGTGCAGCAGCATTTGATGACAGAAAAGTATTTTTAATATAGTTATCATCAACTTTCGCCAATTGGTATTTTAAATATCCGATTGTCGAAAGTCGAGCGTCGATTGTCAAATTATGAAATGGCATATCATTTTCATTCTTTTAATTATCATTGCAAACCTCCATATATTTATTGATTTTGGAGGGGATTCATCTTTTCTAGGTTTTCCAGCATGGTTGTTTTTTTATGTGTTAGTCCATGTTGGATACGCCGTGTTTATGTACCGATTTAGTCAAACTATAAAAGAAGAAACGCTTTGATATACATTATTTTGTTACTGTACTTAGGGTTTACCTTTTGGATTTCTTTGATAGGTGTAAAAGTGAAAGACGCTACGCCAGAATCCTACTTTTTAGCGAATCGGAATTTATCTACGGTTAGCCTTTTCTTTACTATTCTAGCGACTAATTTTAGTGCCTTTTACTTTCTAGGCTTTGCAGGCGAAGGGTATAAAATTGGATATGCTTTTTACACCATAATGGCTTTAGGAACGGCTTTCGCAGGGTTTAGTTTTCTATTAATAGGACCAAAAGTTTGGTTGTTAGGGAAACAAAAATCCTATATTACACCTGCCGAATTGATATACGGGGAATCAGGAAGTCGAGGGTTGAGTTGGCTATTTTCGGCAGTCATGATTGTATTTACATTGCCCTATTTAGCACTTCAAATAGTAGGGGGAGGCTATATTTTAGAAAATCTGACGAATGGTGATATTTCCTATAGTTTGGCGGTGATGTTGTTGACGGTAGTTACGATTATTTATGTCGTCATAGGAGGAATGCAAAGTGTAGCGAAAACGGATTTAAAACAAGGTGTGATTGTATTTATATTTATGGCGTTGGCTGTTATTTTAGTGAGTGATAGTTTGGGTGGAATCACTGTAGCTAATGAAAAAGCCTTAGCCATTCAACCTGATTTATTTACGCCTGAAGGGATTAATGATAGATATGCACCCAAAAAATGGTTTAGCTTTTTGATATTTTGGGTTTTCTGTATTCCCATGTTTCCGCAGTTATTTATGCGATTTTATATTGCAAAGGATTTAAAGACTTTAAAGAATTCAGCGTTATTATATGCATTTATTCCCTTGATAATTTCCATTTTACCCGTTATGATTGGCGTTTGGGGACACATTACTTTCCCTGATTTGGTCGGTAAAGAAGCAGATCAAATTTTACCCAAAATGTTATTAGAACATACTTCTCCAATATTTGCAGCTATCGTCATGACAGGAGCAATTGCGGCATTTATGTCCACTTTAGATTCTCAATTATTGGCACTCAGTACGATGATTACTCGTGATTTTTATATTCCAATCACACAGAAAAAATTATCCTTAAAACAAGAAGTATTTATTGGGCGATTATTGGTCGGAGTCTTAGCCATAATTGGTTTATTGATAGCATGGCAACCTTTTGATACTATTTTCGATATGGGAAAAATGGCATTTACAGGAGTGGCTATTTTGTTTCCAATTAGTTTAGCGATTACGAGATTAGGAGGAGTAAAACCTAGTTTTGGAATAATAGCGATTATTGCAGGATTGATATTACTAGTTGGCTTCTTTTATGGTTGGATTCCTAGTTGGTTGGCGTTTGGTTTTGAGTCTTTTGTAATTGTAATTTTAGTGAGTTGTGTGATTACTTTTTTAGGATTGAAAAGGAGGTGAAAATCAGCCGATAGGTGGTATAATCATATGCAACACAATCATTTCATTATTTCGCCTTAGAAGTCCATTTATTTCCCTTAATTCTAAAACGCCAAGGCAAAAGGGTGTGTTCTTCGGCATAGTCGATGCCAACTCTTGGACTCGCTATGATATTTTCAGTTTCTATAGATTCACCAATATCTTCAATCCATATCGTATTTTGAGTTAAATCCAAACCATAATGTGATTTATTAATACCTAGTGCTTTGGAGAGCGTGCCAGGGCCAGCGGTGAGTCTAGTTTGTAATTTCGTCATTCCTCTACGTAAAAGCATTGTTTCTACGCCTTCTTTGGGTTCTATTCCTCTAATCAAAATAGCGTGAGGAACACCTTCTTTTCCAGTAACGATATTGAATAAATGATGGATGCCATAGCAAAGATATACATAAGCAAATCCACCTTTGGCAAACATGATTTGAGTACGCTTGGTAAAGCGATTGAGGTGAGCGTGACAGGCTTTATCTTCGGGACCTTTGTAGGCTTCTGTTTCTACAATGATTCCGCTGGTGCGAACTCCATTAATTTGAGTGACTAATAATTTTCCGAGTAGGTCTTTACTTAAACCAATAACATCTTCATTGGCATAATAGGATTTGGGGAGCTTAGACATGACATGAAATTAAAAAGGGCTATCAGAGTCCGATGCAGCTTCTGCTAATGGTTCTTCTGTAATCGCTATTTCTTCCTCCATCAGTTCTGCTAATACGTCAAATCCCTCATTCATCTTGTGGACAACAGATTGTAACCATTCCATAAATTCTTCGTCTTGCTCAATTTCTTCTTGAGATTCTTCCTCATCGCCTTCTTCTATTACATCGGATTGAAAAAATTCATTTTCTATGTCACTAACACCCTCTGCTTCAAAATCATTGTGGGCAAAATCCTCTAAATCTACTTCCTCTTCACCCCATAAAAGTGTTTTGAATAACACGAGTAAGGTGACAGTTGCCATGATTGCATTGATATCTTTCTTTTTCATAGATTCGATTGTGCCTCAAAAATACAACATAAATATAATACAAGTCAAGTGTTAATGAAATTGACAGAATTTATACACAATATAAATTTCAGTTCTTATTGGAATTATAAGCCTCAAATCGCTTCTTTTTAGACTGAAAAGGGTAATCCATTAAAATTTTTAAGCCTTCTTCCCATAAAACACCTTCCATTATTTTGATTTGATGATGACCAATATTTATCATATCATGACAACTTGGTTTGGGTTTTCCCTTACTGACTTCTTGTAATTTGGATTGTGGTACACTAAAAACAACTCTAGAAATACGAGACCAATGAATGGCACCGCTACACATTACACAAGGCTCAACATTACAATATAAGGTGTACCCTTCCAAACTAATTAATTGATGTGTTCTACAATATTCACTAATCAGTATTAATTCTGCATGAGCTGTGGGATCGGCATACTGAATACACTTATCTTTTGATTGTGCGACAATGACATTATCTTTTACTAATATAGCAGCGAATGGATCAAAACCCTTTTCTGCAGATTGTCTTGCTAGTTGATTAACCTGTTGAATGATGGATGTGTCGAAGGCGGTTGGTTCCATAATTTAAAATTAGTTTACTTTTAGAAGTACTACAAGGGGTGAATGATCTCACTTTCCTTTTTATCTATATTTTGGTATCTTTGAAAACAGTAATTTACTATAAATTTAAAAGAACTACATGATAACATCACTCCAACAATTGGATTTTAAAAAGCAATATAGTTACTCAGATTATATCAAATGGAAATTTCAAGATAGGGTAGAGTTATTGAAAGGTTGGATATTTCCTATGGCTGCCCCAAATGTGGTTCATCAAACTATATCGGGTAATTTATATTGGATATTAGCGTCCTATTTTAGAAAAGAGAAAAAGTCTTGTAGGTTATTTGCTGCTCCCTTTGACGTGAGATTACCTTTACCTAAAAATAAAATAAAAGGGTATAAGATAAGTACCGTAATACAACCTGACTTATGTGTGGTTCGTGATACCAATAAATTAGATAAACAAGGTTGCGTGGGTGCACCCGATTTAATAGTGGAAATCTTATCGCCAGGTAATTCTAAGAAGGAAATGCGAGATAAGTATGAATTGTATGAGGAGGTCGGAGTTTTAGAATATTGGGTCGTTGATCCTGCTCGTCGTCATGTGTTGACTTATGTTTTGAAAGAGGGGCAATTTGTGAGTGCTTCAAGACCATTAAGTGACGAAGACACATTAACATCTGTGATATTTGAGGATTTAAAAATTGACTTAATGGAAGTTTTTCCAGAAGAAGAAGATACCGAAGAATAGCCATTCAGTATTGTTATTATTTGTCATAACCAATCAAAATCAATGAAACCAATAAAACTAGAACTAATTTCACATCATCCTTCTACTTCGAATAATTTTAAATATCCAATAGTATTTGTACACGGTGCATGGTGTTGGGACGAGTATTTCTTGCCTTATTTTGCGAAACAAGGCTTTGAAGTACATGCTTTGAGTTTAAGAGGACATGGAAAAAGTGAATCCAATAAAAGTATTCGGTTTACTCGGATAAAAGACTATGTAGCAGATGTAGAGCAGACCATTCATGGATTGGGGAAAGATGTGATTGTTGTTGGTCACTCAATGGGTGGATTTATAGTACAAAAATATATAGAAAAGCATAATCCTAAAGCTGCAATATTACTAGCTCCTGCACCGCATAAAGGCGTGCTAGCTACAACGCTTCGAGTCGCTCAAAAATATCCATTACCTTTTTTCAAAATGAATCTGATGTGGACAATGTTTCCTTTAGTTGCCAATAATGATTTGGCAAGGGCACAGTTCTTTTCTGATGAGATGCCAGAAGAAATGGTGGAAAAACATCAAAAACGTTTACAAGACGAATCCTTTCTTGGTTTTTTGGATATGTTGTTATTAGATTTGCCCCGCAAAATAAATAAGGCTGTTCCAATGTTAGTGTTAGGAGCGGAAAAGGATCAAATATTTAAACCATCTGAGATACATGCAACGGCTAAGCACTACAACGCATCTATTAAAATATTCGAGGATATGGCACACGACATGATGCTAGAAGAAGAATGGAAAATGGTAGCAAATGAAATGATAAGGTGGTTATTTGGTAATTTTAGCGATTAGTTGCTTCGTGATTAGTCAATACATGATTTTAAAAATTAATACTAGATGAAGAATTAATAG